>SYLK01000047.1 GCA_005809115.1 Planctomyces sp.
CGCCAGACGCACGTTGTCCGCAATCACGTCAGACGGCGGCTTCCCCCCCATCAGCCACGGCGCACGTTTGAAGCGGTACTGCACATCCACCGGCTGCGTGGCCGTGACGTTCACGTGATCATACGTGTGATTTCCGACGGGGTGACCTTCGCGGACCAGCTCCTCCAGCCACCCCACATCCTCCTGTTCCATCGTCTGTCCCAGCGCAAAGCAGTGAATGCGACCGCCTCTGGCCTTCGCGCGTCGTGCCGCTTCCACGGTATAGGCTTTCGCGTCGGCGTTCAGATTGCCCTTCTCATAATCCCAGTGAGTCTGCTCGCGGGTCGGAAAGTTCCGACTCATTTCCAGATCCAGAGTAATGGCAATCAGTGCCGGCGATTCCGGCTCCCGGGCGAACAGTGACTGACCTGCTGCGACTGCAGCACCGGCGCCCAGACTGCGCGTGAGGAACTGACGGCGTGACACGTGCTGAGAACGGCAGAATTGTGGAGTCATGAGGATACTCGATTCAGGAATTCAATCGTTCGAGACTGCGAACGACAACGGAAACGGAAACGAAAACGAAAATTCTCGTCGAGTACAAACAAAACATGCGCGACCGACATCCGATGGGATTCGCCGCGAAATTTCCCGCAGTCCGGTCAGATTTTGAACGGTCCCTGGCGGCGAGCCCGGTCAGACAGCCCCCTCCACTGCGCAGTTCCATCATCCGACACCAGCTGCGTCCAGGCGCCACCATGACAGTGGCGTCCGTGAATGCAGCTTACGGCCGAGCAGCACAGGGACGGGCAGCACAGGCACGGTAACCCTGGCCGACCGTTGCAGAATTGAGCGGCGAACCGGATTCATGCCAATGAGATCCTGTTCGCATTTGACCCTGGAAGACCTGCAGGACGCCGTGAACACACAGACTGTCACTGTACCTGCGGGTG
Source organism: Planctomyces sp. (assembly GCA_005809115.1). Taxonomy (GTDB): domain Bacteria; phylum Planctomycetota; class Planctomycetia; order Planctomycetales; family Planctomycetaceae; genus F1-80-MAGs062. The sequence goes on from SYLK01000047.1 coordinate 933, forward strand.
CGATCAGTTGCTACAGTCTGGCCAGGCGCCCCGGAAAATCCCCGGATTCCCGGCCTGTTTTCGTCCGTCGGCTGATCACGAGGAAACAACGATTCCATGAGTGAACCCATCGCATATCTCAAGGGCCGGTTCGTCCCGGCATCCGAGTGTCGGCTGGCCATCTACGATCTGGGGATCGTGCTCGGCGCAGCGGTGACAGACTTTCTGCGAACGTTCCATCAGAAGCCGTACCGCATGGACGATCACCTGCGGCGTTTCTACCGTTCCTGCAAATACGCCCGCATCGAGCCTCCGGTCGACATCCGCGAGAGCATGGCCATTTCAGAAAAGCTGCTGGCGGAAAATGGCCGACTCGTACCGGGACAGGAACTGGGACTTGTGTACTACATGACGGCGGGTGAAAATGCGGTGTACGCCGGAGCCGCCGGAATGCCGTCAAAACTCAGCCCCACCTACGTGCAGCACACGTTTCCGCTGCGATTCAGTTTGTGGCGGGACGCATTCCTCCGCGGTATGCACTGCGTCACACCCGCCCCCCGACACTGGCCCCCGCAATGCCTGTCCTCGAAGATCAAGAACCGCAATCGACTGCACATGTGGATTGGCGAACAGGAAGTGAAGCAGCTCGATCCGTCGGCCGTACCCCTGTACCTCGACATCCACGGCAATATTACCGAGACGGGTGGATCCAACTTCGTGATCTATCGTGACGGACGAGTGATTTCGCCACGCCGCAGCAACATCCTGTGGGGCGTCAGCCTGTCCGTCCTCGAAGAGATTCTGAGGGAACTGAACATCCCCTTCGTGGAAGATGACATCCAGACCTGGGACGTGGTCAATGCCGATGAAGCATGGATGCCCACGACGCCGTACTGACTCGGACCCGTGGTGCGATTCAATGGCGTTCCCATCGGCGATGGCACACCCGGCCCGATGTGGCGGCGACTGCTGGATCGCTGGAGCGAAATCGTGGGCCGGGACATCTATCGGGAAACTGCCGAAGCCACACCCCAGCAGCCGCCGTCATGATGTCCCGGTCCGCAGGCTGCCAGCAACCGTCACTGGACCTTGTGGCACCGCTTGCAGCGACTCCTGATACCGACCATCGCACCGCATTTGCTGCAGCGGCGCGTCTTGCGGGCAATTTTTGCTTTGGTTCGCGGACGAAAGACCATCCTGAGTTCTCCGAATCATTCTGTGAGTAACCGCAAATGAGAACGAGCCCGACCCTGCATTCCCGGTCGGGCTCGCTGTACGCTGAATTCAGCAGGATCATGTCTCCGCGGTCCGTCGCCGCACTACTGAATCGTTGGCCCCGCACAGCGGATCAGATGATCCTTGTCGATGTAAATGACTTCGACGGACTGATCGACATGCGTGAACGGAATCGGCCAGTAGGATCGGATGGTTTTGTCAAAGAAGATGGTACACTTGTAGTGGCAGTGATGCAGGCGGCACGGCCCGACCAGCGGATACACCTTGCATTCGTCCAGGCGATCGACAATCGGCTCCACGACAATGCGAACGTTGTTCAGCGAGGTTTCCTGGAAGAAGGCGAATCCGCCCGCACCCGTGTCCGGCATGGCTCGCATCACCTGATCTTCGCTCGGTGGATCCACGCAGAAGATCGGCGCGTTCTCGCCGTCCACCGGATCCAGCACCGGCACTCGGTTGTACCGTTCGTCCTCCCAGAGCTTGTCTTCCATCTTCTGGCTCATGTAGGCCGGCACAGGTACCGGCGGCAGAGTCTGCCAGAACGACATGTATTCGAACAGCACGCCAAACATGCCACCCGTCAGCGTACATCCACTGTTCGTGAACGTCATCAGGCAGATCGCCGTCAGCACGACCCCTCGTCGTATTCGCCTGCCAAACGTCTGCATCTCGTTCATCCCTGATAAAGTCTTCGGGCAGTGCCCTGGTAAAGTACCTGTTTTCATGCACAGGCCGGTGTCGTAAACTTGGACTGATCGCCGGTCTGACACCATAAGCCGGACGTCAGAAAAGGTATCGATCCGACCGCGTGCGCAACTTGTGAGAATATTCCGATTTTGAGGATCCGCGCAATGGAATCGATCTTTCCGACAAATCCTGCCGATTTCCGCATATCCTGCCATGGCTTTCGGGTGCCTCAGGCTGCCGATACTCATGAAAATGCGGGTTCTCTGACGTAAATGAGGGGCTGAGATGAAAAAGTGCCGACGCTGTTCCAAACCGGCCACAATGCACATCACCGAAGTGCGCGATGCACAGGCCGTCGCGATTCATCTGTGCGAATCGTGTGCTCGCGATTACCTGAAAGCCGATGCCGCCGAATCCGACGCGGAATCCGGAATGGATCTCTCCGCAAAGCTGGAAGACCTCGTCACCGAGGGATCGGAAGCGCTGATGGCCTCCATGTCGTGCCCGGCATGCGGAATCACCTTCGCAGAGTTCCGCGAATCCGGGCGATTCGGCTGCCCCAATGACTACTCAGAATTTCTCGCCGAAATCCTGCCACTGCTCGAAAATATCCACGAGGACACGCGCCACGTCGGCAAGCGCCCACGCAGAACCAGTGCCGCGGCACAGGATCAGACGCAACTGATCCGGCTGAGAAATCAGCTGCAGACGGCGATTGAGCACGAAGAATACGAAAATGCAGCGGCCATTCGCGACCAGATCACCGCACTTGAGACGGCCATCCGAACCGACATATCACCCGCGTCGGATCCCTGATTCGTCACCAGCCGCCGCTTCCCCCGATCGCGCCGCCTGCCGGAACAGCCACAGCCGATATTCCCGTTGTCGAGACATCGTTTTTGCACGGGGTGAATCAGGTCATCACGGGCTCCGAATTCCGACGCACTGCACTAAAATCGGACCAGAGTCGCCACCGCTGCACGAACGAGGTGCAGCCTGAAACCGAAAGACCCATCCGGCAATTGTGCAGTTGACCCCGGACAGACTTTTCGGACAGACTTTTCCGGGATCCTCAGACACCATGCGCATGTTTGCTTCAGAGCCTCAGCGGAAAGGAATCTCCAGCACGAATCTTGTCGTTGGATCCGTCCTGTGGATCTGCGTTCTGGTGGCGACAGGGCTGGTGTTCGTCTCCGGACGCTCCCGCAAGCCGAATCCGACAGTGCCCGTCCCAATGTCTGCCGCAGCTCCCGCCCTGACAATTCGCTTTCCCGCCAGGGAACTTCCAGATTTCGAATTCCCTGAATGCATGGGCGGGACCGTGAGCCGCGATGGACTCCGGGGACATCCCTGGGTCGCCAGTTTCGTGTTCACTCGATGCCGGGAAACCTGCCCCATGATCACTCGAGCTGTCATGGAACTGCACCAGCGCGTCGCGGAGACTCGTCCCGATATCAAGTTCGTCTCGTTCTCAGTGGATTCCAGTTTTGACTCCGCCGATGTCCTGCGAGAATATGCAGACATCTATACGGCTGACCATGATCGCTGGAAGTTTGTGACAGGAGACGAACAGCAGATTCACGATCTGATTCGCAAAGGGTTTGCAATGTTCGTCAAGCCGAACCTGGGGAACGAACGAAAACCCGGGTTTGAAGTGGCACATTCGAATCGCGTAGTGCTGGTGAACGAAAACGCAGTGCCCGTCGCCACCTATCTCGGCACGAATCCAGACGATATGGCGAAATTGCGTCAGGTGCTCGAGGGAAAAGACGAGTTTCCTCAGCCGGTATCGCCGGACAGCGCCGATCCCACAACGGCCCCGATGATGCTTCATCCCGATATCCGGCCGGCTCCGACAGCTTCGGAAGAGCCTCCCGGTCAGGCCGAAAAGGTGCCGGAACCCAGTGAGGCCGGACCGAGCGAAGCGGCCGAACCGAATGCCGCCCGGCGGGAAACTTCATTCCTGCTGCAAACCGGACAGGCCCGATTCACCGCCTTCGTGAAGCCTGATGACGCGGAAACGAACGCGATGATCGATCAGAAACTGCCTCCCTGGGCGCGGCGACTGCCCGATGTCAACGCCGCCCTGAATGCCGGCTGCACGGTCCTGCTGATCGCCGGAATCCGAGCGATTCGGCGCGGAAAAAAACAACTCCATCGCAACCTGATGGTATCTGCATTCGCCACATCAGTGATCTTTCTCGGCTCGTATCTGACTTACCACTACATTCTGGGCGAATCGACGGGGGAACACGGTCGCAGGTTTGTGGGTTCCGCCTTGGCTCTGACGGTGTACAGATGTATACTTTTTCCACATGTTGTTCTGGCGGCGTTTGTTCCGTTTCTGGCGATTCGCGTCCTGCAGCATGCGGTTCGTGCGCGGTGGGAGAATCACCGGCGACTTGCGAAAATTTCCATCCCGATCTGGTTGTTTGTGTCGGTGACCGGTGTCATTATTTACTGGATGCTGTATCAGTGGCCGTGGTCAGGTGCTGAAATCCAGGCGGCTGGTGCGGCCCGTGTGGCCGTCTGAAGATCTGGGGGGGCGAGGATACTGCCGGGCCGGTGTGATGCGAAACCGGAACGTTCTGCGCGGCTCGTCGGTAGAATCGCGTTCTCTGGCAGATCGTTTTCACGGCTGGCGACGGGGTTCTGACAGAATCCTGTCGGTGACTGATCGAAGAGGTGAACGATGTCCACAATAAGGCGTATGGTTCTTTTTTGTGCTGTATCCGCCTTCACGGTGGGTGTGCTGACTGCGCTACCACAGTCGGCGACAGCGTGTCCGTCCTGCAAGGCCGCAAACGAAACGGACTCCCTGCGACCGCGGGCCTACATGTACAGTATTCTGTTCATGCTCGCGATGCCCGCAACGGTCTTTGCCGGATTCGGCATCTGCTTTTACCGCATGAGCCGCAGCGAAGCAGAGTTGTCGGAGATGTACGAGATGTCCGAGACGTCCCTGCCGGAACAGCGTCCCGACGTTGAACCAGATGATTTCGGGCTGCGGCAAAGCAGTCATGTTCCTGGCTGAGAAAGCCGGGAGAAGTCAGGTCATCTGGTGTCCGCTGCCGAGCGCTGCGGCGGGAATTCTGCAGGATGTCAGCCGTGGAACGGAATCTGGTTCGAATTGGTCAGTATACAGTGGGCGACGGGCAGCCGTTGCTGTTTATTCTTGGACCCTGCGTCATGGAGTCCGAGGATCTGGTACTGCGGGTCGCTGACCGGCTGGCAGCGATCAGAGAGCGACTGCAGCTTCAGATCGTCTTCAAATCGAGTTTCGACAAGGCGAATCGGACGAGTGTGGACAGTTATCGCGGTCCGGGTCTGGAGGAGGGTCTGCGGCTGCTGGAACTGGTCGGAAAAAAGACCGGCCTCCCGACGACGACCGACATCCACGAGGCCGGACAGGCAGCCCCCTGCGCCGGAGTGTGTTCGATCCTGCAGATTCCGGCGTTTCTGGCACGGCAGACAGATCTGATCGTGGCGGCGGCGGACGCGGCCGTGGCCGAAAATATCTGCGTAAATGTCAAA
>SYLK01000581.1 GCA_005809115.1 Planctomyces sp.
CATTGGGTAAACCCAAATGCTCCTTAGGTGTTACATAACAAAGCATCGCCGTGCCATGCCAACCGGCAAGGGCAGCACCAATGGCACTGGTGATGTGGTCGTATCCCGGAAACATGTCGGTCACCAGCGGCCCGAGCACATAAAACGGTGCCCCATGGCACAGACGTCGCTGCAGCTTCATGTTGAATTCAATCTGATCCAGCGGCACATGCCCCGGTCCCTCGACCATCACCTGGACGCCCTGTCGCCAGGCACGTTCCGTCAGTTCACCCAGTGTTGAGAGCTCTGCCAGCTGTGCGAGGTCCGTGGCATCCGCCAGACCACCCGGTCGCAAACCATCCCCGATGCTGAATGTTACGTCGTGACGCCGCATGACCTGACAGATGTCCTCCCAGATCGTATACATCAGATTCTGCTGATTGTGGTGAATCATCCACTTGGCCAGCAGCGAGCCTCCGCGGCTGACGATGCCGATCAGCCGATCACGCACCAGCCGCAGATGTTCCTGCAGCACCCCGGCATGGATCGTGAAATAATCCACGCCCTGCTGAGCCTGCCACTCGAGGGTCTGCAGGATTCGCTCCGCATCCAGATCCTCGATCCGACGGCGAATGATCATCGAGTAGATTGGGACGGTGCCGATCGGGACGGTGCTGTTCCGGATCAGCGCTTCACGGCAGGCGTCGAGGTCACCGCCGGTGGAAAGGTCCATCACGGTGTCGGCTCCCCACCGCTCGGCCCACCGGAGCTTCTCGACTTCTTCGTCCGTCCCCGAGGAGACCGGCGAGGCGCCCATGTTTGCGTTGACCTTGGTCCGCGAAGCACGACCGATACACATCGGGTCCAGCCGATACTTCAGATGATTGCGATTGGCCGGAATGACCATCCGCCCCGCAGCCACTTCGTCCCGAATCTGCTCGGCCGTCAGATGTGTTTCCCGTTCCGCGACGCGCCGCATCTCCGGTGTCACGGCCCCGCACCGCGCATGCTCCAGCTGCGTCAGCGGCTGAAATCCGCCGGGCTGCTCCCAGGCTTCAGCACGTTCGTAGTCGTTCTCGAATCCCGGCCTCAGCCGCCAGCCCGCCGGCATGAAGTCCCAGGCTGTCTTTCCAGATGGTTCCGGCATACCAGGTGTGTCGGGCGACGAATAAGTCAGCGCACCTGCGCGACCAGCGGCCAGGCGCGGAGCCCGCGCAAAACTGCCTGGTGTCGTGCCACACCCGCTGCCCGGGTCAGATGCCTCGACAATCGGCAGGTATGCTGATACGAGTTCAACGTGATTGATCGTCATGGCAGTCAGATTCAGTCCATCAAACGGAGTCGGCGGCACCGCATGGCGTTCGACCGACGGAAAAACAGGCACAAGGACATCCCGCAGAATGCCCGCAGCGGCAGCTCAGTTCGCCGGTTCGGACCCAGCATCAGTGCGGCCCGCTGACCGCCACGCGGCACTGCATCGTAGTCTGCTGCGGCTGATTTTCAATCTGACTGCAGGCACTCCGTGCTCCATTTTCGGCGGTTCGACTCGCCCGCTGCGCGCAATCTGCTATCGTCCGTCGCACTGGGTTCCTGCGATCGTCGGCCCCCGGCACGGGTGACCCGTTTTCGCTCGCCTGTGTTCCCCGCCGGCTGTGTTTTCCGCCGGCTGTCATGTCAAACGCATTCGCCTTCTGAGATTCTGCCATGAAATATGATGTCTTCGGCGTTGGCAACGCACTGGTGGATATTCAGGCTCGGGTGACCGATGACTGGATTGCGGTGTCCGGCTTCGAAAAAGGCATTATGACGCTGGTCGACGATGAAACCCAGATCGCCGTGCTCGACCGGCTTCACGGAGTCCCCCTGCACCGCTGCGCCGGCGGCTCCGCCGCAAATACCGTTGTCGGTGTTGCCGACTTCGGCGGGAGAGCGGCCTATGCTGGAAAAGTCGGCCGCGATGCGATCGGCGATTTCTTCCTGCAGGACATGCGGTCGCTCGGCGTGGCCATCGATACTCCGCCGGCAGAATCCGGTCCCACCGGCACCTGTGCGGTGCTGATCACGCAGGACGCTCAGCGAACCATGCTGACGAATCTGGGCGTGTCTGCCGGTCTGTCCGAGGCAGATCTCGACGAAGACCTCATCCGGCGGTCACGGTACGTCTACGTCGAAGGGTACCTGCTGACCGGGGAAAAAACCCGGGCTGCGGCATGGCGCGCCATCGAACTTGCCAGAAAACACGGCTGCCGCGTCGCCTTCACGGCCTCCGATCCTTTTCTGTGCCATATCGCACGAGATGAGATCTGGGATCTGGTGGAAAGTTCCGTGGATCTGTTTTTCTGCAACGAAGAGGAAGCCAGGAGCCTGACCGGACTCTCGGATGCGATCGAATGCGCTGCAGAACTGCATCGACACGCAGAAAACGTGGCCATGACCATGGGATCCAAAGGGTCAATTCTGATGCACGGGGGCGACGCCATTCCGATCGAAGGCGTTTCCGTCCACGCCATCGATTCCACCGGTGCCGGTGACATGTATGCCGGTGCGCTGCTGTACGGAATTACCAACGGCATGAGCTGGAAACAGGCCGGCCACCTGGCCTCACATGCCGCCGCCCGCGTTGTGACTCAGTTGGGGGCAAGGATCCAGCATAAGTTCACACGTCAGGAAATCCTCGAATTCATGAAATAATCCCCGGGGTGTCTTCGATGCACTGAGGAAGATTCTCCCGGCGAAAAAATCGTTGATGACTCGCAGCGGCGGCGTGATTGTGTGGGTCGGAGAAAAACTCGCTCAGGACCTGTCAGTTGACGTCTGTGCCCGTCAGCAGACGTTCCACGCGGTCGGCGTGAGCCCCGACTTCCAGAACGCTGCGGCGAATTTCTTCGGCATTGACGGTCGCTCGATAGTAGGTGTCGATCATCACGAAATGCGGCTGGTCGGCGATATCGCGAATCGCCAG
>SYLK01000582.1 GCA_005809115.1 Planctomyces sp.
GATGCGTCAGTCGGGCGACGGATTTCCGGAGGCGCGCCAGTGTCGGCTCGAACGACAAAGCCGACTGGCCATCCCGCGCTATTTCCAGCGCAGCCGTCACCAGGTCCACATCGGCTTCCCGGCGAACGAGGCGCATGAACTGCGAGTCATATTCAAATGATGGATTGTACGACATGACCAGAGGATGGCAGCAGGACCGCCGATGATCAACTGAAATCCGCCTGTGGCATGACCGTTTTCTGCCCGACCAGTGCTGCATCAGACGCTATGCGGAACTCTTCCAGGACGTTACCAGAATTGTTCTCCATCCACAATGGCGATGCCTGCCACGGTATTCTCAGGGGTGCGATTCCGGACAGGTTCGGACCTGACGGTAATGCAACCGCAGCCTACTGTCCGCTCAGCGCCTGATCCCTCAGACCGCTGTCAAATTCTGTGTCGCGAACGCTGTCCAGACCGCCGGTCAGAACGGAGCCATCGATCAGTGCCGCTGCGCGAGCCATCGCGACCTGAGCCGTGAGATACTGAACACTTGCTTCGAAGTACGTGCGACGGACAATCAGAACCTGCAGAAAATCAGACTCCCCGGCAGCATAGGCTTCCTCAGCCAGCGCCAGAGTCTCGCGAGCGCGGGGAAGGATCTCCTGTTCGTACTGGATCACGCCGGCTGCAGCTGACTCGAACTCGCGGCGGGCGTCGGCGAGTCGTGACTGGATTGCCAGCTCCGTGCGGCGCAGATCCTGTGCCGCACGACAGTACTCGGCATGTGCAGCGCCGATATTTCCCTGATTGCGGTTGTGTATCGGAAGAGGCAGTCCAATCTGCGTGTTGATCATGCCGGACCCGGTGCCGTTGTCCTGCCCGGCGGCCAGGATGACCGACAGATTGGGTGTTGCCTGGGCCTGCTGACGACTGTAGCTGGCCCGCGCCCTCGCCAGCCTGGCCCGTGCACCCTGGACTTCCGGACTGGTTGACAGAATCTGAGTCTCGACGGACGGCCAGTCCCGGTCAGCACTCAGCAGCGACAGATCCCCCTGCAGCGTTCCGGCAGGCTGGTGCGGCAGCCCGGCCACAGCGATCAGCTGAGTCCACGCGCCCTGGAACGCCGCGTCGGCCTGTCGCCGCTGCAACTGCACCTCCTTCAGCTGAATCTCAGCCTGCAGGACTTCAGGGCGAGTTCCTTCCCGGGCATTGACGCGAGCCACAGCGAATCGCACACCCTTCTCTGCCACCGTCTCGAATTCCGCCGCCAGCTCAATCCGCCGCTGGGCTGCCAGAGTCTCATAAAATCGCTGCCGCAGGTCAGTGATCACGCGCATTCGCTGCGTCTCAACTTCCCACAACTGCGACTGAATCTCCTGATTCAGGACACGCTCGTTTCGGCGGAGCTTGTCACCCAGCACGAGATCCTGTTCCACAAAGGCGACGTGCTGGTCGGTACCGGCATCTGCCAACTGCGTGCCCTGATATCCCACCACGGGATTCGGTCTGAGACCGACCTGCTGACGAAATCCCATGGCCTTCTGTGCGGAAGCGGAAGCCTGCAGAATGGCCGGATTCTGCTGCAGCGCAATCGCTTCCAGCTCGGACAGTGACCAGCCGGTCTGTTCCACACTTGCCGCGGCCGATGGCGAAGGGTCTTCCGAATCGCGGGCGAACAACAATTGAGTCGCGCCGACAGCAGTCTGCTCCGTCAATCCGACCGGAATCACACTGGTGCCTGTTTCGGAGTGCAGTGATTCCGCCGGCGGCTCACACTCGGACATCGTTCTGCGCGCTCGGATGAAGTTCTGCAGCCGCCCTCCAGGACCTGGCTGAGCGGTGGCAGCCGTCGGTTCAGCGGACGCATCGATTTCCAGGCCGGTTGGCGGATGCCAGGTGTGCGCGACTCGTGATCCAGGCAATGCGCAGCCCGGGGCAGAAATTGCCAGCAGGAGGCACACACAGATCAATGACCGCCAGCATGAATTCATGGAATGCCCCCACAGACTCACTGCGGCACACACAACAGCGAACCCGACATCCGTGTCTGAAAATCCCGCCGCCCTGGAACACAGTCCAGGCGGGTCTCACCTGAAGCATCGGCGGAACTGGTGTAATCGGATGCGGCTGACTCGCTGCAGGCGCCAGAATCACTGCAGCCGTCATCCGCTTTCTCCTCAGATCCGCTACAGGTGGGATATCCGGCTGCCGCCGGAGAAACCTCGGATCACGATCAGCGACGATTCAGCCGACAAACCGAAAACGCGCCACGAATCGATTTGAGTCGCGGCGCAGACGTCCGAGGTGCTGCACATCCGCTCCAGCGAGATTGCTGGTTTCGATGCCGAGCGGCAGGCAGTCTGGCACGTGACAAACTTCAGTCAATAAGTTCGGAATTCGGGTCTGAAACGGAAATTTGCGCAACACGACGGCACTGCCACACTGTTCGTCCGTCCCGCTCCCGCAGATGAATTCCTCAGGCCAGTCATGTCAGGCTGCCCTCACAGCAATCGTGGTACGAGCTGACTGAATCTGCTTGCTCTCGCCTGATTCCGGGGAACAGTTGAATCAGGCCGTGATTGTCGTGCGTGGCCATTTCCTCCCGTTGGCTCAGATGGACCCCTCTCGATGGCTCACACGTCTCAGGATCCTGTTGCTGCTGCAATCCGAGTTGTGGCCATTCTGGCTGTCGTGCTGGTACCTCTGCGGACATCCGAGGTGTGTGCCCAGAACAACCGGCCGGAGCTGGCAGACGGGCCTCCCGCGGTACAACCGCTGCTGCGAATCGACGGTGAACGGATCCTGATTCCGGTTCCGGGTCAGGCCGATCTTGTTCAGGAACTTGCCGGGATCGCCGAACCTTTTTGCGAGGTTGAGGCGGCGCGGACGATCACGGAAAAATCCTCTTCCAGCAGTCCTCGCTGCACGCCGTTGCCTGCGGATTCGGCAGTATCCGGTTATCAGAGCGGAGCGATGCCCGCGGCATCGACACGTTCTGACTCGGGGACTCGGCTGGAGCAGATTCCTCTGACGGCGGTCTTCGCCGGGCCGGCACATTTTTCGATGGACACGGATTCCTGCGGGCACATCGGTGTTCAGAAGAACCCGGTCATGATCTATGAAGGCATGTCCGTCACTGTTTTCGGGGACGGCCGTTATGAGGTCCGGGCGATGCTGGACGCACCGCGAATTCCGGCCATCTTGCGGCTTCAGCTCACGTTCGCGGCTGAATCAGGGGATTTCACGACAGTGACACTGCCGCCGATCAGCCTGAAACCCGGCACAGCAGATCGCTCGTCGGCGGACCTCGCCAATGAAACGCAGACCTGGTTCGTCAGGCGCACCGGGTACTCGCGAATGCTGCAGAATCTGCCGATACGCATTGACGCGGTGCAGGTGCGACGCAGCGGAACAGTTCAGGTCGGACAGATTCCGGCATTGTAGAGTCAGCGTCGGCAGGAGTCTGGTTTTCCGTCGGGC
>SYLK01000583.1 GCA_005809115.1 Planctomyces sp.
CGCCGTGGTCTCGTGCCCGGACAGCAGCAGCGTCAGAACATGGTCACGCAGCTGACGACAGTCGGCGGCGGTGTCATTGCGGACGCCGCAGCTGCGGAACAATACCGACAGCACATCAGAACTCGGACCTCCGGACTTCCGCGGCTGACGAATAATTCGCAGCACAACTTCGTCGAGTTCTGCCAGCGCCGTCCGAAATCGCCGACCGGCAAGGAACGGAAAGACGGTTTCCAGATCAAGCAGTTTTTCCAGACGCTGCCATGTATGTTCCAGCACTTCGGACAAACACCGTTCCATGACCACCAGGTCCTCACTCGTCGGAGTGAAGCCAAAAATCACCTGCGCAGCGATGGCGAATGTCACGTGCTGCATCTCGGAAGTCAGATCAATCGGCTGCCGCAGGTTCGCGGCCATTTCCCAGCCGCGCAGCATGGAACGCACAGCGGCGTCAATCGCCGGTCGAGGATCAAAGGCTGTTCCCGGGTGCATGGCAGTTTGCAGCATTCGCCGCTGCGCCTTCCAGTCTTCGCCATGACTTGTCAGCAGGCTGTTCCCGCACACGGCACGAATTTTCCCCGCGGACCGGGAACGGCGATCAAACCCGGCTGACGGTGACCGCAGAACCTGCTGCACGTGGCGGGGATGGTTCAGGAGGTGGACGATGACATGCGCCAGACGAAACCGCACCACGTCTCCGTACTGCTCCGTTCCGTTCTGAAACAGCTGCAGGGGATTCCGGCGAAACTCCGCGGCACTGCCCAGCAGCCACGAACCCCGCGGCCCGGGTGCCACAGCCGCCGGTACGCAGAGTCCGTGGCTCCCGGGATCCTCCGAGGCCCCTGAGCCGCAAGGCCGTCTGACGGAACGCAGATTTTTCATCCGGATCTCCGCGGTCCGAGGTCAGTCAGCATCGTATCCCCAGACTTCGAATGATCTCTGCCAGCTCTCTGCGACGCGTGATCGCCATGCACCGGACAACGGCGGATACCGGTTCTGCTGATAGCCCGCCAGTGACTGCACATATGCTTCCAGCCCGGGTCTGCATTCCGCGAATCCCGGCAGTCCCAGCTTCGCATACACGTCACCGGTAACGCCCGCGGGATCCCGGCGAAGCGAGTCGAATGACACTTCTCAGAGGTGGCCCTCCGGAATCAGATCGCGGTCCGAGAACCAGGCATCATACAACTGCGTGTATCGTCGGAGAATCCGGTCCTCGATTCCCTCCAGCCGCGGTCGCTGCAGGTAGGTATACCACGGCGCCGTGCTGAAATAATGACAGACCGACTGGAACACTTCAAAGGGATGTCGATGAATATGGACAAACCTCGCGTTCGGAAACAGGGCCAGCAGCAGTCGGATCCGACCGGTATGGGCCGGCGATTTGAGCAGCACCGTCCGGCGATAACGGTATGTCAGTTTCTTCACGAACCACTGCAGCCCGGACTTCCATTCACGAACCTCCGATTCCGGGACATCACGAAACGTCAGGTACCGACCGAACCACTCCTCACTGGCGGGGAAACTGATCCCCAGGTACAGGGATCTGAGTGTCAGCAGCAGCAGCGCCAGTTCGTCCTCCTGCGGCGTTCGGAAACTCTGAGGCAGATTGTCCATCGGTCGCCGAGCGGGAACCAGACCACTGAACAGCCGCGTACCGATCGCCTCGGTCGTCAGAAAACTGCGGGGATTGATCGCCTGAAAGGTGCTGGCGAAACAAAACTGGCGAGTATCCTGAGCCAGCAGATAATGCAGCAGTGTGGTACCGCTCCGCCAGTGCCCCAGGATAAACAGCGGGGGGTAGGTCACGGCCACCTGCTCGATCGCCGCCCCATACCGCAGTGATTCGACTGCGGCGAAGATTGAATTCAGGACACTGGCGGCGCTGATGAATGCCGCACGATGCCAGTAGACGGCGTCGATGGAGAACCGCTGCTGTCGCAGCAGTCGCCACCAGTCGCCGGCGGTAATTCCTGCCAGACAGTTGTTGCCCACACTCCAGCGATGTTTCAGATCGGACGGCATCAGGGCGTTTCCGCCAGCTCGATTCCATGCCGGGTACCCAGTTCCCTCAGCCGCAGCACATTGTCCACGCGGAGTGGCCCGACGAGAGAACCGTCCCCGGTTCCTTCCAGCCCCAGCAGCACAGCCTCCGCCATGCAGCCATAGACACAGCCCCGGGGCAGGGGGAATCCGGCGATTCCGACATTTTCGCCATGCGGCAGTTGCGCGATGCCACCCCGAATCAGTGTGACGTCGGGACGTTCCGCCGCAGCAACGGCAGCCACTGCCGCCGGAATCGACACGTCACAGACGACGGCCCCCGGGGGCAGCCCCAGCAGGGACAGCGGGGCATCCACGGCGCTGACCGCCGCCACGACCACATCCACGTCACTCAGCACCCGGGAATCAATCGATACCTGCGCGCCGGAAATCTGGCGGGAGATGCGTTCCAGACGGTAGATGGATCCGGGATGCGAACTTCCCAGCAGCGTCAGGCGGCGACAGTCCCGCCCCAGCAGGATCGCGCAGACCCGTCCAATGCTGCCGGCCGCCCCTACGACAGCCACATGACACTCTGACAGACTTCTTCCGGTCCGGTCAAGCGCCAGGGTGATGGCCTGAAGCATCAGCGACGCTGTCAGATTGTTACCGGTTGTGAGCCGGACTGGCTGCGTGGCAAGAGTCGTTCCGCCACGCGTGGCACAGGCCGTAAACTGACCCAGCGACACCACCTGGCAGCCCAGATCACCAGCAGTCTGCACGGCCCGCTGCACCAGGCTGCTGACCAGCTGCGACCTTCCCAGATTCATCTGTCGCCGGATCCAGGCGGAGGTTACTGGCAGGAGAATGGGACAGAACTGCACTGCCATGTTGAGTTGTGACCGGATTTCAACCGCGTTGAGCACGACCGGAATACTGTGCTCGGCGAAGCCGGCGAGAAATTCTTCACGGCCGACAGATGACATGGCTGCGGCCGCCGGTTCCAGATGCAGCAGATCGGTCGAGTCGACCAAATGACACAGCCAGCCGACTGACGTGGCGGATTTCTGCCGGGATGATCGACCAGCGCGGGCGGTGTCCAGGATCATTCGATCGTGTCGCGCATCTGAGGACTCCGACGGCGAAAGCGGCACCAGTCGCGGGCGGTTCGCCAGATGGGTCATCAGACTCGCGGAGTCGTCGTTTCTCAGTCTTTCGCAGACTGCTGACAGGGCTCGCATCGTGGCTGTGATCTCGACGGACCCGAAGAAAACCGATGGCTCCAGCCGCAGCGTGAACGGATCACTGAGTGTGGGTGCGATCCGCAGGCGATATTCGGACAGCAGATGTCCGGCCAGCAGAAGTGTCAGCTGGCGGTTGTCGGACAGATGCCTGAGCAGCAGGCTGGCTGAACCGCGTCGGGGGAGGAACTCCAGCCCCAGCAGCAGTCCCTGTCCCCGCACTTCAGCGATCACATCGGGATATTCACGGCCCAGCTGATCCAGGCCGGCACGGAGTTCGGCACCGTTCTGGCGCGCGAGTTCCAGCAGGTGAGGGGTGATCAGGTCGAGTACCTTGAGGGCGACGGCGCAGGAAAAATCGTCGTCCGCAAACGTGCTGGTATGCAGCAGATCGAATGCCGCCTGATATCGCGACCGGTCGATCAGGCAGGCAGAAATCTTGGCGATTCCGCCGCCCAGTGATTTTGACAGCACGACATAGTCCGGACGGACACCGGCGAATTCGCTGGCCAGGAAACGGCCGGTACGTCCCAGGCCCGTCTGACACTCGTCGGCCACCAGAGGGATTCCTCGCTGGGCACAGAGTTCGGCCGCACGCCGGATGAATTCCGGGGCGACGATGCGGACTCCGCCTTCACCCTGAATCGGCTCAAACACAAATCCCGCCAGCCGTTCGGTCACAGCGAAGGCCTGTTCGAGCGAGGACAGATCATTCGGGCGGATTCGCACGACATTAAAACCTGCGGCCGGGAAATGTCGGCGATACGCGGGGTTCGAGGTCAGCTGCAGAGCGCCCAGAGTTTTGCCATGAAATGCTCCCTCGAGCACGAGGAAAGCCGTTCCGCCGCTCTCCAGCGCGGCATGCTTCATTGCCGCCTCAACGGCCTCCGCACCGGAATTCGCGAACACGGTGCAGTAGTTGCCACCCGCCCGGCGAGACAGTCTGGCTGCCAGTTCGACGGCCAGAGTCCGGATTGAGCCCTGCACGTGGAAGGGAACGCCGAGGTTCAGCAGTCGGTGCGCTTCAGCGATAATTTCCGGATGCGAATGCCCCAGCAGAAGTGACCCAAAGCCGCCCACGAGGTCCAGCACCCGGATCTCGGTTCCCGATGCGTCGCGACAGAAGACGTAGTTCCCCTGGGCACGATGATAGGCCACGTCAAGGCCCGCGCAGTGCAGGAGTCGCTGCAGACCCGGACGGAAAGCGTGTGCCGGACTGGCATTGACCTCTTCATCCGCGCCGCCAGTGCCCGCTCCGGCGTACCCGTCGAAAACCATGTTCGAATTCCCCTCCAGTGCCGCTGAGTCTATTCAATCAGACTGGCGGGGGGAATTCGACTGCAGGGATTCAGGATTTCCGGATTGATACACGTATGTCGTGAACTCGTAGAGACCGTAGTCGTTGCGAAACACGAAATTGCGACTCAGGTTTCGGCAGAGAAACGCGGCCAGCGTGTCCAGCGGAAGATGAAACAGATCGTCTCGCTCCCAGTCCACGTGACTCGACATGGCATTGAACGCTATGCCGCAGCGGCTCCGACGGAAGACAAGTTTCAGCAGCGACTGCACGAACGCCCACATTTCGTGGAAACTCATGGCGCACTTCGAGGTAAACACGCCGTTGATGACGGTGTAGTCGTACTCATCCAGTGCTTCCGGATGCTGCAGGATGTCGACATGCCGAAAGTCAACACCGGGATGCGTGGAACGGCAGATTCCAATGAATCGCTGTGAAAGATCAATCCCGGTATACCGAATCCC
>SYLK01000584.1 GCA_005809115.1 Planctomyces sp.
GCCGGGAAAATGAGCCAGTCCCCGGCCCGTGAACGGTTACGAACCGGATGTGAACACCATCGCGTTGTTCGTCCGGACTTCGCCGTGGAGATCCTCGGGCGACTCTGCTCCACTCATCTGCACGTTCGTCCAGTTCTCGGCGAGCGACTCCTGTTTTCATATTCTTCTGCGGTTCAGTGCAATTGTTCGCCAGTGCAATTGTTGGCCAGTGGAATTGTTGGCCAGTGGAATTTCCCGGTTCTGATGGCACAGACATTGCTCTGGTCTGCGTCGACGTTAAACGAAAAATCGGCGAAGAATTTGAAAACGCTCCGTCTGCTCCTTGCATAATGGTTTCAAAGTTGGCCTAATAGGGGGAGATGACCCACCAGGGAGCGGACAGCGAAGATCGTGGCGGCCTGGACTCGATTCTCGCGGAAATTGGTTTGATTTGTTGGCATCCGCAGCCAATATTCGGAAGTGTCCTGGTTTGATTGTCTCTCACAGCAAACACCCTCCCATGCCAACCCTACTTCCTGAGCCGGTTGTGTTCCCGGAGGCACTTTTTCAGGACGGCAGTGCGGAATTTCCCGTGGATCTGGCCTGCTCGACATCCACCCTGCCACCATGGATGGCACTGTGGACCATGCCGCGGACGGAAAAAACCGTCGCTCGCACGCTTCTGGACGCTGAATGCGGGTATTTCCTCCCGGTCTCGCGTCGCGATCGGGTATACCCCAAAAGCCGCTCCATTTCCACCTCGCCACTGTTTCCTGGGTATCTGTTCGCGATTGATACGCCGCTGGCGCGGGAGATCGCACTGGGAACCGGAAAAATCTGCAGTCTGCTCGAAGTTCACGCGCAAGAGCAACTCTGGAGCGACCTGCGACAGATCTATTCCCTGATGCAGTCGGGTGCTCCGCTCACGCTGGAAGAGCAGCTCCAGCCGGGGATGCAGGCGGAAATCATTGCGGGGCCGCTGAAAGGGCGGTCAGGGCGAGTATTACGGCGAGGACGCGAACTGCGACTGGTGATCGCGGTTGACTTTATTCGGCAGGGTGTCTCCGTCGAGATCCAGCCCACCGACCTCCGCGCCGTGGTATGATGTCCATGAAGCCAGGTGATGTCCCTGAAGTCGGGTGATGCCCAGATAATTGTGTGATGACATTCGATCGGAAACTCAGCACGAATCTGGCAGGAAAGCATACGAGGTCGGACAGGGACGGCACGCTCGGATTCAGATCAGTTCAACAACCGGAATTTTGCAGGATTGCACGAACGTTCGCCAGCCGAGTTGGCGTAGGTCGGTGTTCGGGCTTCCTGAGCCACTGCAGTTGACGACAATCGGATTGTTGTAGTGGATTACAGACAGTCAGTGGTGAACATCAAGTCAGAATTTCTTCTTGGGTTCCCCAACCCACGTGGGAAAGGTGCGCGCCACGGTTGCCTGCCCGCGTAGCCGGAAGTGATGTCTGTCATCCGGTATGACGGCGACATTCGCTGCACGAGCAGTTCGCATAAAGGGCAGATTTCCGTACAGCGCGAAGTTGCCGCACCACCTGAAAACACTGCAGCCGGGTTTGTCCGCCTCGTCAGATTGTTGATTTATGAAACACATGCACCTGCTGATTCAGGCCGCGCTTTTGGTGGTGCTGGTCGTACTGGCCGACGCTGAACACTATGGCGAACAAGTGGACAAGTGATCCGCAGTATTCGCACGGATACCTTGTACCCCTGATTTCTCTGGCGATGCTGTATGTGCGTCGCGAGCAGTTGCAGGGCGCCAAAATCCTGCCGAGTCTGTGGGGTGTGCCGCTGATCGGGGCGGCGGTGGGACTGCGGCTCGTGGCGGCCTATTACTACATCGAGTGGTTTGACTGGATTTCCCTTATCCCTCTGGTGATGGGTTTGTTCCTGCTGTGCGGTGGATTTGGCGTGCTGCGGTGGGCCTGGCCAGCGGCTGCATTTCTGATTTTCATGATACCATTGCCGTTTACCGTCGAAGTGGCCCTGCGTGAACCTTTGCGCCAGATTGGCACAATCACCAGCACCTACTGCATGCAGACCATGGGCCTGCCGGCCTATTCCGAGGGCATGGTGGTGATTGTGGGTGACGTCCGAATCGGTGTCGAGGAAGCCTGCAGCGGGATGCGAATGCTGATGGTGTTCTTTGCATTGACGACCGCTGTGGCGTTTTTCAGTGATCGGCCGCTGTGGGAAAAGATCGTGGTGGTGTGCAGCTCAATTCCGATTGCCCTGATCTGCAACATCATCAGAATTCTGGCGACCGGGTTGTGTTATGTGTACGGCTACAAGGAACTCGCCGACAAGATCTTCCACGATCTTTCCGGCTGGCTGATGATGCCAATGGCTCTGCTGCTGGTTCAGGCCGAGATGTGGTTTCTGCGTCGCGTCATCATTGTTGAAGAAGAACGCCCGATGGGCATGGGACTTGCGGCAAATGATCCACTCAGTGTTGTCTGAAGCCCCTGCTCAGATGGCTCCGCGGCGGCGCTGGCTGCTGGCCAGCGTTTTCGGCACAGTCCTGGGGGCCGCGGCAGCCGCTGTGGTCTGGCAGGTGATTCCCACAACCTGCACCTGCTATTCGGAACTCCGGATTCGCCCGGGGCGATCGGTCACCACAGCGCAGCCGGGACTGAACACTTACGCCGGAAATTTTCCGATTGACAAACAGACCGTGATGAAACAGGTGACGGATCAGCTTATTCTGACCGCGGTACTCCGGAATGAAAAGGTGTCCGGCTGCGTCACGCTGCGAGATGTTCCATATCCTGAATTGTGGCTGCGGGAAAACATCGTCGTCTCAGCGCCCGGGACGGAGTACATCAGGATCTCACTGACCACCGAAGATGCCGATTCGGCGCATGAAATCGTCAGCGCGATCACGTCGGAGTTCAATCTGCAGGTGATCGAACGGTATCGAAAGGAAACCAGCGATCAGCTGGACCAGCTGCGGGAGCTGCTTCGCACCGAAGATGCCAGACTGCAGGTCACCCGTAAAAAGCTGAAAGAGATGGACCGGTCACTGCATGCGTCCCGCACCGGAGAGGCCGCGGAGAAAAAGAAGGCGATGCTGGAAATGCGCACGCGCCTGCGCAACCGAATCAATGACATCTCGATGGAGATTATCGAACAGAAGCTGCAGGCGAAGCTTGTCGGATCAAACAGCCAGACCGAACCGCCCGATCCATCCGCCGCCGCACTTGTGCCAGAGAAAATCAAGTATCTGGAAGCGATGAAGCTGGGGCTGGAGGAGGAATTGAAGACGATCAAGATCGAAGAAGAGTCCTTCGGCGATGCGATGGTAACCCGGACAGAACTGGCCGAAGATAACCTGGATCTCGAACAGCGGGTGCAAAGTTACGAGGATCGCGTTTATAACCTGCAGATTGCGGTCGATACGGACCCGCCGCCGATCGAAGTCACCCACAAGCCGGAATTTCCCCGGCAACCGGAGCTGTCACGAAAAATCAAGCTGGCGACTGTCTCGGGCCTCGGCATCTGCGTCGCCGTCATCGCCCTCAGCGTCTGGATTGAAGTCCGTCGGCAACGTGTCGACACCGTCGGCAAGTCTTCCACACACAGTGTCGTCGCCACACAGACGCCCTGACGAATCTTCACCTGCCCCTCATTTCCGCCCTCGACCACTGCAAACTGAAAATCCGGGTGACACGTGAGTGAAACATCAATTCGAAACGAGATCAGTGGAACTGGACTTGGCGTAGTCGGAATGGCTCCCGCCGCGCCGGCGCGAGCGGTCCTCATGTCCGGACCGCAGCTGCAGCGACCTCCAGAGCCGACCGGGCAGGCAGGGGGATCAGTCCAGATCAACTCCGTGCTGCGAGCCCTGCGGCGGCGCTGGCTGCTGGCCAGCATTTTCGGCGCGGTCCTGGGGGCCGCGGCAGCCGCTGTGGTCTGGCAGGTGATTCCCACAACCTACACCTGTTATTCGGAACTCCGAATTCGCCCGGGGCGATCGATCACCACAGCGCAACAGGGCCTGAGCGCTTACGGCGGGAATTTTCCGATTTACAAACAGACCGTGATGAAACAGGTGACGGATCAGAATCTTCTGACCGCGGCACTCCGGAATGAAAAGGTGTCCGGCTGCGTCACGCTGCGAGATGAGCCATATCCTGAATTGTGGCTGCGGGAAAGAATTGCTGTCTCAGCGCCCGGGACGGAATACATCAAGATATCACTGACCACCGAAGACGCCGGTTCGGCGCATGAAATCGTCAGCGCGATCACATCGGAGTTCAACCTGCAGGTGATCGAACGGTATCGAAAAGAAACCAGTGATCAGCTGGACCAGCTGCGGGAGCTGCTTCGCACCGAAGATGCCAAACTGCAGGTCACCCGGAAACGGCTGAAAGAGATGGACCGGTCACTGCATGCGTCCAGCACCGGAGAGGCCGCGGAGAAAAAAAAAATCGCTCCTGGAAATGTACTCGCGCCTGCACGGTCGGATACATGACGTCTCGATGGACATTATCCAGCAGAAACTGATGGCGAAGCATCTGGGAACTCTCCGGCAGACCGCGGAGGCGACTCCATCCGCGGCCCCTGTCGACCTGCCCGAAGGGATTGTCGACTATCAGCTCCAGAACGAAACCGAATACCAGCGGCTTCAGTTGAGTCTTTCCGGCGCCGAGCGAAAACTCAAGACGGCGATCAAGCGATTCAATGCGCCGCATCCGAAAATCACTGAGGCGGAAACCGAGCAGGCGGCTGCGACTGCGGCACTGGATGCCTACGTGCTGGGACGGCGACCAGCCATTGATGCCGAACTGCGCGAGGAGCAGAAGAAATACGCGACTGGCCAGCCACTGCCCGGCGACGAAGCACTCGTGGTGGAAAAAATCAGGTTTCTGGAAACGGTCAAGCTGGGGCTGGAGGAGGAATTGAAGACGATCAAGATCGAAGAAGAGTCCTTCGGCGATGCGATGGTAACCCGGACAGAACTGGCCGAAGATAACCTGGATCTCGAACGGCGGGTGCAGAGTTACGAGGACCGCGTTTATAACCTGCAGATCGCGGTCGATACGGACCCGCCGCCGATCGAAGTGACCCACAAGCCGGAACTGCCCCGGAAACCCGAACTGTCTCGGAAAATCAAGCTGGCGACCGTCTCAGGACTGGGCATCTGCTGCGGCATTATCGCCCTCAGCGTCTGGCTCGAACTGCGGCTGAAACGTGTCGACACCGTCGACGAAGTCGAATCCGAAGTGGGTATGCCCGTCATGGGCACGATTCCCCGAATGCCCGGCTGGGTCGTCAGAAACCGCTCCCTGAAGAATGATCGCGGGCGCAAGTCCTACTGGCAGAGTGTGCTCACAGAATCCGTGGACTCCGCCAGGACACTGCTGTTCCGAACTGCTCAGTCCGACGGGATCCGGTCCGTGATCATCGTCAGTGCCGTCGGGGGTGAAGGCAAGACGACACTCTCGTGCCATCTGGCCACCAGCCTGGCTCGGTCCGGCCGCACGGTGGCTCTGGTCGACTTTGATATTCGCCGACCCAGCGTGGCCAAAGTCTTCAAGCTCGACAATTCGCCCGGCGTGTGTGACTACCTTGTCGGTGCCGCCTCCGTCGACGAGATCCTCAGGCCGTCAGCTCTGCCAGGTCTGACAGTAGCGGTGGCCGGCCAGATGACTAAGGAAACGGTGGCGACACTTTCCGGCAGCGGTGTCACGAAACTGATTGAGGAACTCAAACAGCGATTCGACTTTGTGATCGTCGATTCGTCTCCGATTCTGCCGGTGACTGATTCGCTGCTGGTCTCCCAGCACGTGGATGCGGCCCTGTTTGCGATTCGACGCGACGTCAGTCGTGTGGCCAAAGTGACCGCCGCCGCGCACCGCCTCACCCTGCTCGGTGTTCCCCTCCTGGGCGCTGTCGCTATCGGTCTCGAAGATCGCACGTCCACCTATGGCTATGGTGGTGGATACGGCTACCGAAACTACAACTACCTCAAACAACCTACGTGAAGAAGCAGTCAGCGGGCAGCGGGCAGCAGTTGGCAGCAGTCAGGAGTCTGGTTTTCCGTCGGGCTTGCCCCTATAACAACAAAATCCCGGTGATATGTGCTATAAAGTGTTTCAGGAAAAGCACTTGTGTGTTACCTACCTGTATGATAGATGCCCCGGAAGACAGTGTCGGCCGTTGACCAAATTCCTTTTTCCCCGTTTTTTTCTTCCACCCGGGGCCGCCATGCTCCC
>SYLK01000585.1 GCA_005809115.1 Planctomyces sp.
GGCGGAGGACGCCGACTTCAGCCTGGCAGAAGATCTGAACCCGGAGCATCTGTTGTCATCGCTGTTTTTCAGTGAGCGACCCGAGCTGCCACTGACACTGACTGCGGGGCAGCGGGCGAGAATTTCCGACGTTCTGGCATATGTCCATGAGCGTCTGAATGGCGTGGTGGTGTCGGGGCAGGAGCCGCAGCAGACCGTCGAGAACCAGATCCATGTCCCCTGGGAGCGCTGGCAGAATCTGTTGCTGCTGCAGCGCGATCTGGCTCAATGGCTGCAGGCGGTATCGAATCCGGACGAGCCGCCACCGCGCTGACGAGTGCGGGATTTTTCCTGCCATCTGTCGGGTGGAAAACTGGATATGGCGTGGCCGCTGCCTCTGACCCGCGCCGTCGAAGACAGTTCAGGTCAGGAGCGGGCGGCGCTGCGGCTGGTTGCCCTGGTGAATCTGGCGCGCCGCGGCTGAGAAACTGCGACCCCGCGGACCTGCCGCGTGTTGGCGAATACTGGAATCCCGGGTAAAGTGTCAGCCCCGGTGTGCGGACAGCCACCGCTGCAGGATTTGCTGCCGACCGTTCCCTCAATCAGAATCATCGACACGCCATGCGAGATTTCCAGAAGCTGCTCGTCTGCAACCGGTCCGAGATTGCCATTCGAATTTTTCGAAGTGCCGCGGAGCTTGGGATTCGCACGGTGGCGATTTACACGCATGAGGACCGTTACGCGCTGCACCGATTCAAGGCGGATGAGGCGTACCTGACGGGCAGGGCGGGTGAACCGATTCGTGCCTATCTGGATATCGAATCGATCATCGGGCTGGCGAAGGAGGTTGGTGTCGACGCGATTCATCCGGGCTATGGATTTCTGTCTGAGCGACCGGAGTTGGCGCTCGCCTGTGACGCTGCCGGGATCAAGTTTGTTGGTCCTTCGGTGCATTGTCTGGAGGCGCTGGGTGACAAGACGGCTGCGCGGGAGATCGCGGTTCGTGCCGGGGTTCCCGTTTTGGGCGGAACGGCGCAGTCCGTCGAGAATTCTGATGAGGCGATGTCGCGGGCCGAGCAGATCGGCTTTCCGGTGATGATCAAGGCGGCCAGGGGGGGAGGCGGGCGGGGAATGCGGGCGGTCAGCAGGGCCGAGGACTTTGTTGCCGCGTTCGAGTCGGCTCGCAGCGAAGCCCGGACGGCTTTTGGCTGCCCGGATGTGTTTATTGAAAAGCTCATTCAGCGTGCCAAGCACATTGAAGTCCAGTTGCTGGGTGATGAACACGGGAATCTGGTTCACCTGTTCGAACGTGACTGTTCGGTTCAGCGGCGGCATCAGAAGGTGGTGGAGATCGCGCCGGCGCCGAACCTGGACGCAGCGCTCCGCGACGCGATTCTCGAGGCCGCCATGAAAATTGGCCGGGAAGTGAATTACTCGTGTGCCGGAACGGTTGAATTCCTGGTCGATGTGGATGCCGGAAAATTCTATTTCATTGAGGTGAATCCGCGGATTCAGGTTGAGCACACCGTGACAGAGGAAATCACGAACGTAGATCTGGTCAAAGCGCAGATTCTGGTGGCTCAGGGGTATCCCCTGTCCGATCTGCGGATCGGGCTGCCGTCGCAGCAGGAGGTACCACGAAACGGTTTTGCGATGCAATGCCGAGTCACGACGGAAGATCCGGCCAACAATTTCATGCCGGACTATGGCCGGGTCAGCCATTATCGATCGTCGGGCGGGATGGGTGTACGGCTTGACGCTGGCAGTGCCTTTTCGGGAGCGGTGGTCAATCCGTTCTATGACTCGCTGCTGACCAAGGTGACAACCCGGGGCAGGCGCTTTGTGGACGCCATTCACCGCATGGAGCGGACGCTGCGGGAATTTCGTGTGCGGGGAGTAAAGACGAACATCCCGTTTCTGCTGAAGGTTGTCTCACACGCGGAGTTCGGCAGCGGCGACTGCACCACGCGATTCATTGATGATACTCCGGAACTGTTTCAATTTGACACTCGCAGAAACCGTGCGACGCGGATTCTGACATATCTGGCAGAAACCGTCGTCAACGGCAATCCGCTGGTCAGGGGGCGTCCCCGACCTCAGCGTCGTGCCCCTGCAGCGGTTCCCGTGGTGCCGATTGGTCAGGCGCCTCCGGACGGAACCCGCCAGGTTCTGAAACGGCTGGGGGCTGAGAAATTCGCTGGCTGGGTGCGGGATCAGAAGCGACTGCTGATTACCGACACGACGTTTCGCGACGCCCACCAGTCGTTGCTGGCCACGCGGATGCGAACCTACGATCTGCTGCGGGTCTGTGACGCCTATGCGCATCACTGTTCCGGTATGTTCAGCCTGGAGATGTGGGGTGGTGCGACATTCGACACGTCGATGCGATTCCTGCGGGAATGTCCATGGCAGCGGCTGGTGCAGATGCGGGAGCGGGTGCCCAATATTCTGTTCCAGATGCTGCTGCGGGCCTCGAATGCCGTGGGGTATACCAATTACCCGGACAACATCGTCCGGGTCTTCGTGAAGGAGGCGGCTGATGCGGGGATTGACGTCTTTCGGGTGTTCGACGCTCTGAACTGGGTCCCCAACATGCGGGTGGCGATCGAAGCGGTGCTGGAAACCGGCACTATCTGCGAGGCGGCCATCTGTTACACGGGCGACATTACGAATCCTCGTCGCAACAAATACAACCTGAAGTACTACGTGGATCTGGCCAGACAGCTGGAACAGATGGGCTCGCAGATTCTGGCGATCAAGGATATGGCGGGACTCTGCAAGCCGGCCGCAGCGGCGGAGCTGGTACACACGCTGCGACAGGAGATCGGCATCCCGATCCATTTTCATACGCATGACACGGCCGGGATTCAGGCCGCTTCGATTCTGGAAGCAGCGCGGGTGGGGCTCGACATCGCGGACGCTGCCATGGCGCCGCTGTCTGGCGGGACATCTCAGCCAAACCTGAACACGGTTGTGGAGATGTTCCGATTCGGACCCCACGATACCGGTCTGCCGTCCGAGAGTCTGGACGAGATTTCCGAATACTGGCGGGGTGTCCGGGAATTCTATGCTCCGTTTGAAAGCGCGGTCCTGCCCGGGACGGCCGACCTGTATCACCATGAAATGCCGGGTGGTCAGTACACGAACCTGTTCGAACAGGCGCGGGCCCTGGGGCTGGCGGACCGGTGGATGGAAGTCTGCCGGGTGTACGCTGAGGTCAATCAGTTGTTTGGCGACATCGTCAAGGTGACGCCCACCAGCAAGTCGGTGGGGGATATGGCCCTGTTCATGGTGTCGAATGGAATCAGCACCGCGGACGTACTGAATCCGGATCGCGATATCGCGTTTCCTGCCAGCGTGATCGACCTCATTGGCGGTGGCATGGGGCAGCCTCCCGGCGGATTTCCCGAGGCCGTGCGGCGGCGGGTCCTGCTGGGACGCGAGGAAATCGTGGGTCGGCCCGGCGAGACACTGCCTCCGGCAGACTTTGACGCAGCGCGGGTTAAAGTGGCGCGACTGCTGGGGCGGGAGCCGGCCGAATTCGAAGTTGTCTCCTGGCTGCTGTATGAACGCGTCTACGAGGAGTTCGTGCGGCATCAGGACGCGTATTCCGATCTCAGTATTCTTCCGACGCCGGGGTTCTTTTACGGGCTGGATCCGGGCGAGGAAATTGCCGTAGACATTGAACCCGGAAAGACCCTGATTATTCGGCTGCTTACGATCAGCGATGCTCATGTTGACGGCAAGCGGACGGTCTTCTTTGAACTCAACGGACAGCCCCGTGAGATCACGGTGGTCGATTCGTCAGTCGAAACCAAAGGGATCGTGGCGCGCAAGGCCGACACGGCGGATCCGTGTCACGTGGGTGCCTCCATGCCCGGCATGGTCGTCACGCTGACTGTCAAGGTCGGCGATGTTGTCCGCAAGGGGCAGAAGCTGCTGAGTCTGGAAGCAATGAAAATGGAAGCGGCGATTCACGCGGAACTCGATGGGCGCGTGAAGGAGATTCTGGTGAAACCAGGGATTACGGTACTGGCGGGCGATCTGCTGGTTGTGATCGAAGCGTAGCGCGGCGGCGATTCCGGTCAGGGGGCGCTGCGCTTCCCTGACCAGAAAATTTGTGCAACGGATTTTTTGGCCGGTCCTTATTTCGCGAACAGGGCATCCAC
>SYLK01000586.1 GCA_005809115.1 Planctomyces sp.
CACGGTGCCGCGACGGAACGGGGTTTCATCGATCTTCAGTCGTGCTTCGGAAGGCACTGCGGCGCTGAGTTCCTGATAAACCGGAACCAGCAGTTCCTGAGTTCGCTGTTCGAGATCGCTGACGTGCGCGGTGCTGCAGGGCACGCCACACACGGTGGCGGCGAAGTCGGCCGCCTTGCTTCGCGACACGCGATAGCCACCGGTCAGCAGTATCAGGATGGATGTCAGCACCGGACCGGTTCCGGTGACAACGTGTTCCGGAAGCTGCCCGCAGGTGCTCGTGCCGCAGTGTTCGCAGACGCAGCGATGCTGCTGGTATTCGGTGACGACCGTTTGAATCTCGACATCGAAGACCTGCCGCCGCAGCGGTTCCCGATCGACGACGCCGTTCGAAAATTCCCGACCACAGCGGCGACATCCTTCCGGCACGCACGCAATGACGTTCTGGCACTGCTCGGTCGGAATCAGTTCCCGTTCGTGCTTCGGATGTCCCGGCTGAGCGTGCGATCTGGTCATTGCGCCCGGAATTCAGTGAAATCATGCGGCTTGCGCGGGGGTTAGGACGCTGACAGCGGGTCGGGCTATTAGCGACTTCCTAAAAGTAGTCTCCCATGTCTGGCTCAGGAGAATGGATCGGAGAGTCATGATCTGCTGGGCTCCGGCGTGAGACCAGCGCATCCCGGACAGCTTCAGCCGTTCGGTCACGATCTGCTTGCAGGCCGATTCCACGATACCACTGCCGATGGGGCTGCCGTGACGGCGATACTCCGCATAGTTCATGAATCTCCGGTAGCGATGCAGATAGCGGTTGGCCGTCCCGAAGTCCTCCTCGCTGCCGGGAGAAATACCGTGCTCCCGCACCATGCCGGAAATCGATCTCATGACGCGACCCCACCCGCCGGGTTCCAGCAGCAGTCTCCGAACCTGCGTCAGCCACTCGGTGCGCTGCGAAGGGGTCAGCCGCAAAGCATCTGCGATCGTCGTCAGACGCAGACTGACATGGTAATAATCCACGATGCGTTCGATGCGGATTCGCCGGCCATCCACATGAAAACAGCGGAGCACGTTCTTCCAGTACGCCGTTTCAGTTGTTCCCGCATCACTGACGTAGACGGTGCGACTCAGCTTCGCCCCACGACTGCGAATGACAGCCTTCAGCAGCGACGTCAGATTGCGACTCAGCGTCTCCTGATTTTCTTCCGGAGCACAGGCCAGATACACCGTGCCGATCCGATCACCGTCAGCGTAAACACTCAGCGTCGCAACGGACGCCATTTCGAAGTTTCCAAACGGAGCGATTCCCAGGCTCACTCCATCACGGCTGACCGCCAGTGTCACGTTTTCACGGCTTTCTGCCGCCTTGTCAATCCATTTTTCCAGTCGTTCGAGCTGACAGGATTCCCGCTGCGGCTCCATGATCTCCGCAAGGTGCGAGCTCAGACTGCGAAGCTTCCCGGGACCAATCCTCGCACCCGTGCGTTCGGCGATCGCGTCGATGCAGCGGCCCTGCGATGCGCCCACGGCGCCCAGCAGTCGTCCCACCAGATCCTGAGCACCCGGAGTCGCACCACAGGCAATGCCCAGAAGCGACTCCAGCGGCGAGACGGTCCTGCCCCGGCTTCCCTGGCGATACATCGCTCGCCTCAGAGTGATGTTGCCGAATCGCGTGAGCACATTCGCATGGGGCGTCTTCTGATGGAGTCGTCGGCAGGTGTCGCCGAGATGCTCGATCTGCTTTGGCATCGCGTCCACGTGCGGCGGTTCGCGGGAATTGAAACACTGTTCCGTATACGACCGAGCCATTTCACGCACCGATGCCTCGACCCGGTGTTCAAACGCAAGCGTATCCACAGGTCCCATCCCCGGCTTCAGACACTCTGAAGCGATCGTCACCAGATTCCAACCGAATTCTGCCAGTCTCTGCGTCAGCCACGACTTCAGCGTGTCACCCGGGATTGCACCAACCAGCGTCCCTGCTGTAACCTGTCCATCCATGAGAGGTGTCCTGTTGAGAATTGTTCAATTACCAAACAACATTCTCCGCCAGGACGCCTCTTTTCAAGAAGACCTCTTCCTCAGATTCTCGTGCGCAATACCCGGATCGCACCCTGGCAAGCAGGGAGGCCGAACATGGGGCAGTGGGTCCGGATCAGATTGGATGACGACCAGCGGCGGATCGTGAATGACGAACGGCAGCAGCATCCGCTGCAGCATGTTCGCAGCAAGATGCAGGTGCTCTGGCTGCTGCATTGCGGGGCGACGCGCGAGCAGGCGGCCACGATGGCAGACGTTTCGCGGTCCACTGTGCAGCGCTATGTCCGAGCGTTTCGCGAGGGTGGGTTCGACGGATTGCGACAGTGGAACGTCGTCGGACCGGTCAGCGACATGGAACAGTATCGGGACCTGATTTTCCAGTCGTTCGTCGAGCAACCCGTCGCCACGATCGGTGAAGCGTGTGCGCGGATTGAAGAGCTGACTGGCCTCACGCGCGGCCGGACGCAAGTCGAGAAGTTTCTGAAAGGCCTGGGATTCCAGTGGCAAAGCATTCGTGCGATCCCGGTGCCGCCCAAAAAAACCTGGCAGAATATGTCGCCACGCAAGCCGAATTTCTCGACACCCAACTGAAGCCGGCACTGGATGCCGCCGTCGCTGGCGAGTGCCACGTGTTCTTCGTCGACGCGGCGCACTTTGTGTTCGGAACATTCTTGTGCTGCCTGTGGTCGATCGCTCGCATCTTCGTGCGGGCGGCGTCGGGGCGACAGCGGTTCAACGTGCTCGGAGCCTGGAACGCCGTGACGCGCGAACTCATCGCGGTCACGAATACCACGGTAGTCAACACGGAGACGATGTGCGAACTGCTGCGGAAGATCGCCGCGCTCGAACTGGTCGGTCCGATCACGCTTGTGCTGGACAATGCTCGCTATCAGCGTAATGCAGTGGTCCAGGCGTTGGCCGAGGAACTGGGGATCAAACTGCTGTTCCTGCCGTCGTACTCGCCGAACCTGAATCTGATCGAGCGTCTGTGGAAATTCCTGAAGCGCCGCTCGGTCTATGGCCGCTACCATGCCGACTTCGCCGGCTTCCGAGCGGCCATCGAAGAAACCATATCCGGCCTGCCCACCACCCACGCCCAGGCGATCAATTCGTTGATGACGTTGAATTTTCAACGGTTTGAAAACGTGTCATTGCTGGCCGGGTAAGGTATATATCGGCGGTGGCGTGGGCCTGCTGATCGCCCTGCTTGGCCCCTGCTTCCATCATCTAACCGTTGAGGACCAGGGTGACAAGCTG
>SYLK01000587.1 GCA_005809115.1 Planctomyces sp.
ACAACCTGCTCTACGATATCGGGCAAACCGCGATCCCGACTGACAACGTAGATCCGGAGCAAATCAAAAAGCCACGTCCGTGGGACATGAAGCAGCTGACACGATTCATCATTTTCATCGGACCGTGTTCATCGATCTTCGACTACACCACCTATTTCATCATGCTGTACGTCTTCAACTGCTGGAACACCAGCACGCCGGAAGCCGTTACTCACAGCGCACGTTTATTTCAGACGGGCTGGTTTGTCGAGAGTCTTCTCACACAGACGATCATCATTCACATCATTCGTACCGACAAGATTCCATTCCTTCAAAGCTGGCCGTCGTGGCCGTTGTTGGTGATGTCGACAGTCATCATGGGGATTGGCATTGCCATCCCGTTTTCGCCTTTGGGAGATTACCTTGCCTTCACTCCGCTTCCCACGATGTATTGGCCTCTGCTTGCAATCTCGCTTCTTTGCTACATCGTCCTGACACAGATGGTCAAGATGTGGTTATTGAAGAGAGCGTGGATCTGAATTCCGTCCGGATGAGTCGGGATCCACAAAGGAAGGCCGTCCCGTTTTGCACTTCCATTACCAATCTTCGCCAGAGAACAATTCGGCAAGTCCCGGACAACTGAAGAAGCCAGAGAAAATGCTGGACAACTGTGAACGTGGATCGAAAGCACTTGGTGTGGGGAGATCATCATTTCTCTGGATCGGCCCCGGGAACAAAGATGGTGGGCCCGGAACGGAAGCATTTGTCGGCGGACGCTCTTTTCGATGGTGCATATGAGCTTCGCGAAGATCGCGGACCATTGAGTCGGCCGTCCGGCGATCAGTCTGGCCGATGCGTAGATGTCGGTTTTCGCCATGTTCTCGCTGACGTGCCCGTCGCTGTCACCGGCAATGCCGGGATTACCAGAGGTGCCACGAAATCAGCATCGCGGGCGATAACGGCAGCAGCCACTCCCCGGGCCACACGGGGCACCGTCTCCCCCTGGAATTGCCGGCATTGCCAGTTCCCCAGGCTCCGCAGCACTGTTCTCAGATTCCTCAGCCGGTGCTCAGAATTCCGGAGAAGGCTCGCTGCGAACCCATGGAGGAAAAGTCATCGGCTGAGGGCCAGATGCCCCCGGGCTGTTCTGGGACACGGTTCCCCGGCCGGTCCGGCAGACGCGTTGCCGGATCATGGGACGGTAATTGGCACGAGGTCGTGCATTCACTGGCATCCTTTCCTGGGAGGCCTCTTCCCTCGCCCTCCGACACGACTGAGGCTGCTGGGGATGTTCATCCGGTTGAATCGTTGGTGGACGGTGCCCTGCGGCGGATTGTCAGTTCAGTGTACGCGCGAATTTCTGAAGCACTGCTTGCCTGCATTGATCATTCCGGAACGTCCTGTTCCATCTGTGGCTTTTCCTTCGAAGCAAAATTTGCCCAGCGTTGCCTGGGCTGCCCGGGTGCCAGTACCACGCCGTCGGAGTGTGCCACAGTCAACGGAAGGCCGTCCTGAGCGCTGATCTGTTGCTACCTGTTGTGGCCGAGTCCCCCCCTGTCAGTCTCCCGGTCTCCCGGCCATCACTTGACAGACACCATCGATACCGGTTGTACTGACTTCTGACGCATGTCCGTTCCGGTTTCGAGAGGTGAGTCCCTGCCACTCGACACCATTGACCCGGGATCTCAGCCCATCCCGACACACCATGAATGGACACCGCAATGGTCATCACCGACGTGCAGATCGAGCTGACCGGCTACCAGAAAGAGCAGCTGCGTGCCTACTGTCATATCGTGATTGACGATGCCATCGTGATCCGCGACATCAGAATTCTCGCCCTGGAGAAGGGATTTCTGGTCGCGATGCCCAACCGACGATCAGCCGAGCCGTGCGCCATCTGCAGTGCGCGGAATCACTTCATGGCCCGATTCTGCTCACAGTGTGGCCAGCCACTGGGCGGCACGGAGAACCCGCCCCGCCGGATTTATCGGGATATCGTCCACCCGATCAGCGCCAGGGCCCGCCGGCAGCTGGAAGCCGTCGTCCTGGCCGCGTACGAGAAAGAACTGGAGGCTGATCGGGCACGGAATGCCATGGCAGAGGGAAAAGAACTGCGGGCGACGAAGTGACGCGTGTTCTGACTGCCAGACGCTCCAGATCGGTCATCCTGTTGCCCG
Organism: Planctomyces sp.; assembly: GCA_005809115.1. Classification (GTDB taxonomy): domain Bacteria; phylum Planctomycetota; class Planctomycetia; order Planctomycetales; family Planctomycetaceae; genus F1-80-MAGs062. The sequence goes on from SYLK01000587.1 coordinate 2,157, forward strand.
TGCCGTGGAAAGGGTCAGGAACGATGCAGAAGCAGCCACAACCGGTTTGCAGACTCAATCCAGGGACCCAGCCCGCCGCTTTCGCTCTGCCTCAGGTGTCATGGCCACGAGTGCCAAACCGGGGCCGGAGCAACCCTGGTCTCGGGAGCCTGAGGATGCGACCAGTTCTTTTCATGGTGGTTGCCCTGATTGTCGGCTGCGGTGGAGGGGATGCAGGCAGGACGATGCCGGCCGAATCCGGCGTTTCTCTGCCGGAGATCACGAACAGCATCGGCATGCGACTGAAACTGAGTCCGGCAGGTGAGTTCCTGATGGGATCGCCGTGGACCGAGGCCGGCCGCGAGGACGACGAGAAGCAGCATCGTGTTCGTATCACAAAGCCGTTTTATTTGGGTGTGTACGAAGTGACTCAGGACGAATATGAACGCGTGATGGGGAAGAATCCGAGCAAATTCAAGGGCGCACGGCTTCCAGTCGAGATGGTCAGCTGGGATGAGGCTGTGGAATTTTGTCGGCGCCTGTCGGAGCTGCCGGCGGAAGAGTCAGCCGGTCACGTTTATCGGTTGCCGACGGAAGCGGAATGGGAATATGCGTGCCGCGCGGGGACAGCGACGGCCTACAGTTTCGGCGACTCGGAATCCGCGTTGGGCGAATATGCGTGGTACGAAGGAAATTCGGGTAACATGACGCATCCCGTGGGCGAGAAGCAGGCGAACGGATTTGGATTGTACGACATGCACGGGAATGTGTGGGAGTGGTGCTCCGACTGGTATGGTTATAGTTGGGGTGACGATGTATTTGATCCACAGGGACCGACCAAAGGCTCGCACCGCGTGGATCGCGGTAGCAGCTGGAACGACACCCCGGCGAACGTGCGTTCGGCGTTCCGCAGCTTCCTCTGGGAGGGCATCCGTGACGACCGGGGCTTCCGCCTTGCCCGCAGTTCCGTCAAGCCCTGGAGGCCGACAGGCGTGACGCAGCGCGTCCAGCGTTGACCGTTCAATTCTTCGCCACCGACCGCCGCTTCACTTCCGCCTCTACCGCCATAACCGACTGAGTGTTGACCAGTGCCGCCACGCTCGCCTGCAGGACCAGTCGCATCAGGTCTGGCTCCCCGACCGCCAGTTCGCTGAATCTGGCCGAGCTGCTCTGCCACCATCGTAGCTGCCGCCGCGAAATATTGCTGCTGCAGAAGGAAGTCAAAGACCATCCGCAGCAACGCAACTCTCGGGTCACCGGCAATCGAATCATCGGATGGAACAGTCATTGCCCGGCGAGATCCTCACGGAGAACTGCCGCGAGCCGATGAGCCGTAAACGCGGCCCGCTGCTGAGCCAACGCTCCCGCGGATTTCAGATAGAGTTCCGGGAGACCCACCGTTTCCACCTTTTCCGCCCCGGCCCGGCTGGCCGACATCACGAGTGACGAAGTGCTGGACCTGGCCTAAGACTGGCTGTGCCGACGCCGGGAGCGCACCAGCCCCAATAGGGCATTTCACGATTGCGGTTACGGATATTCAGCCGCGGCATAGCACGCCTTCGCGTCTTGTCTGGTCACTTTTTCAAGGGCTCGT
>SYLK01000588.1 GCA_005809115.1 Planctomyces sp.
ACTTGTGCTGAACACTGTGCGCTGAGAATCGGTGCTGGCACGATCGGCTGACTCTGCAGCCGGACTCCTCTGGTTCGGCGTTCCCGCTGCGGGACAGTAGCAGGGCCTCCTCAAAACTTCAAGCAGCCCGCTTGTGGCCCAGGTCCGGAATCAGCAGAATGCGGCGCATGCTGCATCCGTATGCTGACATCCCGGAGATTTCACTGGCGGGCGATTCTGTCGGAGTAATCCGCATCCCGGTGGAGCAGGATGTTCCGTTCACGCCGCGCGTGCGTGCGGTTGTGGATACGGCCGAGTTTCAGCGGCTTTCGCACATCACGCAGCTCGCTCTGGCCGCGCGTGTGTATCCGGGCGCAACGCATACCCGCTTTGAGCATGCTCTGGGGGTATACCACAACGCACTGAAGTACCTCTGGCAGCTGGGACGCGATCCGCGATTCGCAGAGATCGTGACGCAGCGTGATGCGGAAATTCTGATTGTCGCCGCGCTGCTGCATGACATCGGACACTGGCCGTTCTGCCATCCCATCGAAGACATGAACCTGCCGGAGATGCCCCCGCATGAAGTCTTTGCCCGCGAGTTTCTGGCTCCGGATGGCGAACTGACGGCGGTGCTGCTGCAGACCTGGGGCATTGCTGCTGACGAAGTGCTGGATCTCCTGACAGCCCGCTCCGACAGTCGCAGGCAGCGGCTGATGCGCTCCGTCCTTTCGGGACCGGTCGACATCGACAAAATGGACTACCTGAACCGGGACAGTCAGCACTGCGGCGTGCCGTACGGGAAACACTTCGACCGGCATCGACTGATCAGTTCCCTGATCCTGAACGCTGCCGGGGACGGTCTGGCCATCACCACAAAGGGCCGCACCGCCGCGGAAATGATGGTGTTTGCCCGGTACGTCATGTTTTCGGAAGTGTACTGGCACCACGCTGTGCGTGCAGCGACGACCATGTTTGCGCGAGCGTTTCACGACATCCATCAGTCACTCGACCTGACAATGCTGTTTCGGCTCCCGGAGCCGGAACTGATTCGCCAGATCTGCCGGGCGGCACAGGACACACCGGCGGAACGATTGACGAATGGCCTGTTCGGCAGCCACCGCAGACTCCACAAACGTCTGGCGGAATACAGCGTCTACCACGAAACTGACGTGTATCGGGTCCTGCGGCAATGCAGCTGTCCGCAGCTGATCGCGTTCTCCCGCCAGCTGACACAGTCCCTCGTGGCAGCCTGTGGCTGCTCACTGACCGATACAGACATCCTGATCGACGCTCCGCCACGACATCGGGAGGTCGAGTTTCATGTCGACGTGTACTTTGCCCGCGAGAATCGGTTTCGCCCGCTGCGGGATGTTTCTCCAATCGTAAATGCCATGGCCCGCAATCAGTTTGACGACTGCGTCAAACGCGTCCGCGTGTTCGGAAGCGACGCCGCGGTCGCAGCCATCGGAACAAACCGCGGTCTGATCGATGAGATCGTGAGAGAACAGGTTCAGAAAATGCCGGTGGCTGATCCGCACTGACGAGATGTCCGGACGGCTGCACCGGCAACAGCCGTTCCGGGCGACTCATGCCTGACCCTGAGTTCAGACTCGACCATACAGATATTCATGCAGGCAGTGGATCGTCGACTCCTGATCGCTGGACAGCACCGCGTTCAGATCGCCGATCGACACGATGCCACAGATTTCGCCGTCGCTGTGAATCACCGGCAGATGGCGGATTCTTCTCCGCTTCATGACTCCACGCGCCTCTTCCAGAGTGGTCTCCGGCCTGCAGCAGGTCACCTCCGTCGTCATCACGTCTGACACAGTCACTTCCGCCGGCCGCAGATCTTCGGCCACCACCCGACGCAGAACGTCGCGTTCCGAAAAAATCCCCACCAGCCGATCATGCTCGGTTACCACCACAGCCCCGATCGCGTGATCATTCATGACCTGTGTGGCCTCCAGCACGCTGGCTGCCTGTGGCACCGCGTGCACCACCGTCCCCTTCCCCGTCAGAATCTCGCTGATTCGCATGTGCTGCTCCCTGTTGCTGAGTGACGAAAAGGCGGCTTTTCCTGCACACCCGACAGAGATTCGGCTGGAGCCGGATCTCTGCCTGTTACGGTACTCTGCACACCCTTCGTTCAGCAATTCCGATTTCCTGGAATTCGAGAGCAGCGACAACATTTTTTTGGCGGCGGGAATTCCTGTCGGCCGGCGTTCGTCCCGAACCGGGGGTGGTTCCACCGGTCGGAATCGCTTCATCAGGCTGCGGTTCCCACGGTCTGCTGCTGAGTTTCTTCCAGCGGATAACCGAAGCGTTCAAAGGCCGGCTGCAGCTCAGTGGACACTTCCGCAGACCAGTACGGATCGTGTTCGAAGGAGTTCTTGCGGTAACGCTTCAGTCGCGGCACTTCCGACTGCAGGATCGTGCGGAGATTCTCAAAACACGGCAGACCGATGCCATGGTACAGGTTTGCCATCTCTCCGGCAGGATCGATCTCCAGGTCCTCAAATCGCATTTCGTGGAGATTCCCCGCGGGGATCAGATGGCGATCCCGTTCGTACGCCTCGAAACAGGCCTGGTAGGTCCTGATAATCTCCTGTTCCACATCCCGGAACACCGGCCGTCCCAGTCCGTTTTCCTGAATCATCGTGCGACGGAGATGCACCGCGGACCGGAACACGTCATACGGGTTACGGTAGATATAGACAAATTTTGCATCCGGGAACATTTCCAGCAGCAGTGGAATCCGGTACGTGTGCGAGGGGGATTTCAGCACGATGCGACGCTGATCCGCATACGTGATCTTCCTGAGCAGCAGCATCAGGCAGTCCTTCCAGTGCTGCCGCTCCGGCTCGCTCAGCTTTTCCATTTCGAGGCTCTTCCAGAACTCCTGCAGGTTTCTGGGTGTGGCGAGGAATGAATAGGGCGAAATCAGACTCATGATGCAGAGCGCGATATCATCTTCCTGCGGCGCGTCCCACGACATCGGCACGTTGTCCATCGGACGAGATCTGGGCATCAGCCACCCCGTCGCGCGGCTGACGATCTTTTCGGTGAGCAGAAAGTGCCACGGGAACAGGGTCCGGTACATCGTGGG
>SYLK01000589.1 GCA_005809115.1 Planctomyces sp.
CGCCGGCTGAAGGAACTCGTGCGTCGACAGGAACCGCTGCGGGCTGTCGACCGTCTGCTGGTGGCAGCGCTGATCGAGGCGCGCAGCTGTGAGCGCTTCGTGCTGCTGCGTGATCATCTGACAGATCCGCAGCTGCAGGCCTTTTACGGCAGTCTGTATGAATCGGAAGCACGTCATCATGCGACTTACGTGCGTCTGGCAAGGTCATTCGGCAGCGACCAGCTGGTCAACGACCGGCTGGCAGAACTGTGTGAACTCGAGGCCGTACTGATCGCCGAGGGCAGTGAGCTGCCCCGGATTCACAGTTGAAGCAATTTGCTGCCGAGTGGCCGGTCCTGCCATTCGTCCTTCCTCGCGGATCGGCGGTGTGGCGGTTTGCCCGGCAGACACTATTCCGGTTGACAGAGCCCGCAGGATTCCGGATAGTCAGACCACAGTGACGTGTTTCGTGAGAAAACGCTGTTCCAGGGACCAGTCCGCATGCTCACCATCTTCGGGCAGTCGCAGCAGGTTTGTTCCGGTCCGTCACGGCGGGAGATGCTGCAGGCGTGTGGTGCCGGCTTGTTCGGGGTGTCGCTGCCTGCAGTCCTGGCCGCAGAGGATTCGGGCGGAGTCGCTCTGCCGGTCAGGGCGAAACGAGTGCTGTACCTCTACATTTATGGTGGGCCGGCGCAGCACGAGACCTGGGATCTGAAACCGGATGCTCCGTCCGGGATTCGTGGACCGTTCCGGCCGATTGCCTGCCGCACTCCGGACCTGCTGATCAGCGAACACCTGCCGAGGATGGCCGCTGTTTCCGATAAATTTGCCGTCGTGCGGACTGTTCATCACACGCACAACAATCATCATGCCTGTCACTGGATCAAGACGGGCCGCCCGTGGCACCTGCCGGAAACGATTCTCAATGCCACACCGGACCAGGACTGGCCGTCGATGGGATCGATCGTGGAGTACCTTGACCAGCGGCAGGCGAATCTGACCGGGCAGAGGCGAGGGATTCCTGGTTATCTGTACGCTCCCGCACCGCTGGGTCACCTTCAGGGATACGACTATCCGGGCCAGTACGCCGGCTGGCTGGGTCGGGCGTTCAACCCGCTGGCCACGAATTTTCGACGTCGTGGCACCAGTGACAACCCCTATTTCCGCGAGGTGACTGACGAAGAGATGGACCTGCGGATTCAGGGCCTGGATGAACAGGTCGCTCTGCCACTGGACCGACTGAATCGACGCCGATCGCTGCTGCAGCAGTTCGATGCCGGGCGGACCCGGGTCGATGTTTCAGGAGCCGAGGCCACGTACTCGCGGCTGCAGCAGAAAGCGTTTGATCTGGTCAATTCAACGCAGATTCGGGAAGCACTGGACGTTCGCCGGGAACCGCCGCACGTGCGTGACCGATACGGCAGGCACCTCTACGGCCAGTCGGTACTGCTCGGGCGACGGCTGCTCGAAGCGGGTGCACGGTTCGTCACGGTTCAGTGGGAGTGCCCCGACGGATACAGCTGGGACTCACATATTCACAGTAATGATATTCGTGACAAGTTGCTGCCCGGCCTGGATCAGACGTATACGGCAGTCCTGCAGGACCTGTCTGATCGCGGCCTGCTGGACGACACACTTGTCGTCCTGACCAGTGAAATTGGCAGGACGCCGCTCGGGACGGCGACCTGGGGCCGGGGCCACTGGTGCCACTGCTTTCCGATGCTGCTTGCCGGCGGCGGAATCCGCGGAGGCGTGGTGTATGGGAAGTCGGACAGGGATGGCGCATATCCGGCGGACCTGCCCGTGCGACCGGCCGATGTATCGGCCACGATTTTCACTGCTCTGGGAATTGACCCTGACCTCCGGATTTCGGATCCGCTGGGTCGACCAACTCCGATTACCGACCACGGGCGGGCATTGACTGAGTTGTTTGTCTGACGTTCCGCGACGGCTGCGGCACGCGGGGGGCCATGGGCAGCTTGACCGGATTGTCGCCAACTCCCGACTGGAAACCAGATGTCACCCAGACGCTCGTCGCGAACTGTGATTCCGGCCGCCTTCAGCGCATCGCTGGTGCTGCAGTTTCTGGGTGCCGTGGCGGCGTATCTGGCAGCCTGGGTGGTTCCGCTGAATTATCCCGAAATCGGGACGTATTCTTCGCGCGTGTTGCTGAGCGTGGGCACAATTTTCCTGCTCATCGCTCTGTTGAACCTGTTTGCCGGCGCGTACGTCGCCAGAGTGCTGCAGCGTGCCGGAATGCGCTCGCGCGTCTGGCTGCCGCGGGAAGGTCTGGTGTATCTGGGCGTGATGGTGATGCTGGCTGTGGCAGCGCTGCTTGGGCACAATAACATGCTGTTGCTGCTGTTTGGAATGATGGCCGGGCCACTGGTGATCAATGGCTGGGTTGTGATGCTGACACTGTCCCGACTGACGGCCGTGCGGCGGCTGCCGCCATATGCGACCGCAGGCGAGTTTTTCAGCGTGGAGGTTCTGATCCGAAATGACAAGCGCTGGATGTCATCCCGGGGCGTGGAAGTGCGGGACGTGATTGCAGGGCAGCGACTGCGTCAGGAGGCATCTGTGGCATTCGTTCGGATCATGCCGCGGAGCGAACGATCGGGCAGTTACCAGATGATGGCCACGCGCCGCGGGGTTTACCAGTTCGGACCGCTGCGGATCAGTTCCCGTTTCCCGCTGGGTATTGGCGAGCGGGGAACGATTGCGAACGATCGTGCGGAATTGCTGATCCATCCGGCGATCGGCAGACTGCTCCCGGACTGGCTCCGGCGGGAGCGGGAGTTATCGGAGGCAATCAACCAGCGACGGACTCGCCCCGGCGTGTTTGATGATGAGTTTCATCGGATCCGCGAATTCCGTACAGGCGACAACCCGCGATCGATTCACTGGCGAAGCACAGCGCGGCATGGTGAGCTGATGGTCGCAGAGTATGAGCAGCAGCGAGAGTCCGATCTGGTGGTGTTGCTGGATCTGTGCGAAATGCCGCAGTTTCGCGATGCCGAAGCGGAAATGTCGGTGAGTCTGGCCGCCACCATCTGTGTCGAGCAGACGCGGCGTGCCTCGTCCGGGCAGTATCGCCTGCTGATCGCCGGGAAAGACCATCACGATGTGCAGTCTGCGGGTGCGGGAAGGTTCCGTGAGGCGGCACTCGGTCAGCTGGCGCTGTGTCGGAGTTCGGCGACGGCTGACCTGGACTGGATGTTGTCCCGCCTGGCGCAGCATGACGCTTCGTCGCGGGATCGCTTTATTCTGATTACTCCGCGGCCACAGAAGGCTTGTGAGCTGATCAGCGGACTTTCGGCTGCCGGCGACCTGCGGGCGATGTCGCTGCTGCCACGGACGACCATCGTCCCCGCCACACTGACCGACCTGCGGCGTGTCTTCCTGGTCCAGTCGCCGGATGCGGAGGCGCACGATCATGATCGGGGACTGGGCGAGGCGGGACACGGGATTGAGCGGCTCGCTGCTGTCGGAGAAATCAGATGACCCGTTCGGCCGACGACCGACTTGTGGCTGTGTTTCAGCGGAGCATCATGCTGTCGACCAGCGCGGCGGGTGTCACGCTCTGGATTGCGGAAGGCAGCTGGATGCCCAGCGCGATCACGCCCGTGGTGGCGGTCATCGGGTGGCTGCTGGTCGATCGGCTGCGACTCTTTGCTCTGCCGCTGCCGTTGGCCAATCTGCTGGGGCTGGCTGCCCTGTGGGTGGCCGGCGTGGAATTTGTCGGTGGCACCATTTATGACAAGCTGCTGTCCGGGGCGCACCTGATCGTCTATCTGACATGGGTGGTCCTGTTGTTACAGAAGACGGATCGGCAGTACTGGTGGATTCTGCTGCTCAGTCTCCTGCAGCTGGCGATTTCAGCGGTGCTCACGACCACGGCCGCGTTCGGCGGAGCGATGGTGGGCATGCTGCTGCTGATGATCTGGACGTTGTCTGTCTTCTCCCAGTTCCGCGTGCAGCAGTCTTCAGTCGCGCGGAGGGCGACGGATGCCGGAGCGTCTGCCGATGAAACCCTGCCTGGGCAGTCAGGTGCGAGGATTCTCGTGCGGAACGGACTGCAGCGTGATCCGGCAGAAGCCTGGATCAGCTGGCGTTTCAGGGGCCTCGTGGGGATGGCATTTGCGGGTTCGCTGGTGCTGTCTTACCTGGTATTTGCAGCATTTCCCAGGATCTGGATTCCCGGCAGTGTGCTGGGTGCTCCGCCGAATTCTCAGGAGATTCGTGGCGGCATCGTGCATCGTACCGGATTCACGGACACGGTCACGCTGGGAGAAATCGGGAGTGTGCTGCAGAGTGATGGTCGGGTGCTGCAGTTCGCCGTCACAGATCTGAATACCGGACTGCCGGTGGATGCTGACCGATTCGCCGAAGCTATGGACATGGACGACCTGCGGGTCCGCGGAAATGCGATGGGAAATTACTCGGGCGGGACCTGGATGCGAATGAAGGACCCGCGCAGTATTTCGAACGACATTCGCCTGCTGGAACCTGAGACCGACGTGTTCGGGCGACATTTTGCCACGGAACCCGCCTTTCGACTTGAGGTCATTCAGGACCCTCCGGTGGGGCAGTTTGCCTTTTCCGTTTTCCCCATCTGCCGCGCTCGCGCCGTCGAAGGTTCCGGACGCATTGTCCAGCGGGTCGTCACCGGAGCACTCGTCTGGACTGACGGTCAGGATATCCTCCAGGACGCCCAGCGTTCATTCGTGGCTGAGGTTCCTCGCGTGCGCGATACGTCCACGGAACCGTTTGAACACTGGGCAATGTCCCAGCGGTGGTCAGCCCGCCGCCGCGCCGATGCCGAAGTGTTTCGGCGGCGAGTGGCTCACGAGGCGTTTATCACAGATGATCTGGAAACACAGCTTCCGCGCCTGTTTCAGCTGAGCAATGAGATCTGCACAGAGAACGGGGTACGTCTGGATGGTCCCGGCTGCGTGGATCGCATTCTGCGCTATCTGTCTCCGGAGAATGGCTTCAGCTACTCACTGAACCTGACACGGGCTGATCGATCGCTTGATCCGATCGAGGACTTCGTGCTGAACCTGAAGTCGGGACACTGCGAGTATTTCGGATCAGCCTGCACGCTGATGCTGCAGTCGGCTGGAATTCCCGCACGTCTGATCAACGGATTCTACGGCAGTGAAGTCAATGCCCTGACGGGGCGGAATGAGGTCAAGCAGCGGCACGCCCACGTCTGGGTC
>SYLK01000590.1 GCA_005809115.1 Planctomyces sp.
ACTCCCTGTCGAGCGGGCAGCACGGCGACTTCCTTCCAGTCAGCCGGCAGAGACCGGTCTCCGCAAACAGATCTCAGCAGTCGACGGATTTCCACAAATGACCAGCCCGTGGCTGCCAGACAGAATATACCTGGATTCATCACAGTCCGGAGGTGTTCGATGTCGGTGGCCGGGCAGACCACGGCCGCCCGCACCGCGGGATTCCGGTTCAGCCGACAGGCCACCACGGAAGCTTCTCCGCCGCAGCAGACATGCACCGATCCCGCGGCAGCCGGTGACAGCAGCTCAACTGCCGCCACTTCGTCAGACACAACGCGGGTGCTCCAGCCGACCGAGGCCGCCGCCGCAGTGGGCGTTGCCAGCGTTCCAATGGTCACCAGCACGCCGGAAGCCACCGGAGGGCTGTCTGCAGCTCCGCCAGGAAGTCCGGCCATCTTCCGCGGACTGCCCCCGCCGCCGGGCAGACAAACGCTCGTCAGACGGACGTTGTGGCGACGGATGTAGTCCCGCCCGGAAGGAGTAATGATGGCGGCGGAAGACAGCTGGACCAGGCGGCCAGCCGCTTCCAGTCGGGTCAGGACATCTTCCGTGATCACGCTGCCACTGACGGTCAGCGGCAGCGTACCCGCGCTCTGCGCCGGCGCATCCGACTCCGTCCGTGACTGGCGGAGATTCAGTTCCCGCATCACGCTGAGCACAATCTGATCGATCAGTTCGCCGCTGTAGTTCATGAAACTCTGCTGTTGTCCTGCTCGCGACCGGCGTGCCTGTCACTCCGGTTCCGCATCAATGATTCCCTGAATCGACAGTCGCACGGGTGAATCAATGCGGCCTGTAAGTCGCTGAATTTCCCTGGTATCGCTGGTAAAAAACACCAGGTCGCCCCGCCTCGCCCCCAGATGATCAATCGCAATCACGGGAGATTCGTCGGCTTCACCGCGGATGTCCAGGGGCTGCAGAATCAGCAGTCGCCAGCCCTCCAGAGAGGGATGCCGAACCGTGGCGGTTGCGTTACCGATCACTCGTGCCGTCTGCATTCAGATAATCCGCAGGTCTTCGACCATCACACACCGCCGCTGCCGGGTGAACGTCAGAGGACTGGTGACCCCTTCTCCGGTTGGCGTGGCAATACTGAAGGACAGGAAGCCCTCACCGCCCAGACCGAGTCCGGCCATACAGGGGCCGTTCTTGACGAACAGCGTGGTGTTCATGATGCGTGCCATTTTCGTAATCGTATGCACATCACGCGAATGAATGATCGCGGTATGGCCGAAGCCGTGTTCGTATTTCCGGGCCAGGGCGATGGCATGGTCCGGGCAGTTGGCACGCACGAACGGCACAAATGGCATCATCTGTTCCTCTGACACGAACGGATTGTGTTCGTCCGTCTCGCCATACAGAATCTGCGTTCGCTCGGGGATGCTGAGACCGATCTGTGCCGCGAGCCAGGACGGGTCTTTGCCGATGAAGTCGCGGTTCAGCACGTGATGGCCGCCCGGTTCCTTTGGCGGACCGAAGGCCTTCGCTGTGAACTGGGAAATCTGGGATGCGTTCAGGCGATACCCTCCGTGGTTGCCGACCGCCGCCATCAGACTGTCAAAGATCTCTTTCACGGCGAACACTTCCTTCTCGCCGATACACAGCAGATTATTGTCGAAGGCAGCCCCCGCCACGATGGAGCGAGCAGCGTTGTTGATGTCGGCCGTGGCATCCACCACGACGGGCGGATTTCCCGGTCCCGCCACGATCGCCCGCCGCGAGCTGCGGAGCGCCGCACGCGCCACAGCCGGTCCCCCCGTGACCACCAGCAGCCGCACGCCACGATGATCAAATACGGCCTGAGCCGAATCGATGGTCGGTTTTCCGATGATCGTCACAAGGTTCTCGAGCCCCGTGGCGGCGAAGATCGCTTTGTTGAATCGCCGCACACCTTCGCAGGCAATGCGGGCACCGCTCGGATGCGGATTGCACACAATGGTGTTTCCCGCGGCCACCATATTGACAAAGTTGCCGGCCAGCGTGGGCAGTGAATGCGTCACCGGCGTGATGGCTCCAATCACACCAAACGGAGCGTATTCGGTAATCGTCAGACCGTGTTCGCCACTGACGGCTTCAGTTCGCAGGAATTCCACGCCGGGCACCGTGCGGATGGCCTGCAGTTTGGCAATCTTGTGGTCCAGCCGACCGATCTTCGTTTCTTCGAACTCCAGCCGCCCCAGCTCTTCCGCCTGCTCCTCACAGATGCGTTTGACGATGTCAATCGCCGTGCGGCGCTGCTCCAGCGGAGCCCGCACAAGTTTCTCGAATCCCTTCTGCGCAGCTTCAACCGCTGCATCAACCGTCTCGAACACGCCCCAGTTCTGGCCCGGAACACCCGGGGAACCTGCAGGGCGGGTTCCGGTGCTGCCGGAAGCAGCCAGCTGAGCCAGCACCTGCTGCACTACCTGACGGATCGTCTGTTCTGTGGACGCCTGCACGTGACCGTTCTCTCTGTCTCGCAACCAGTCCCTGTCGCCTGTTGTTGGCCCGCCATTCCCTCGCCAGGCTTGTTAGTCGCGGAGCTGACACTCGGCTGGCTCACGCCGCGTTATCGGCTGAACCGCTGAACCGCTGCGAACGCCGTGCGTTCCTCTATGTACCCGCTTTGAAAACCGTTCGTGATTTCACCTGCACCTGATCGACAATTCCAATGATGGCGGCGTCGATCGGAAGCTCCTTTGTACCTGGAGTGAATCGGGCACTTGATCCCTGGACGCACAACACAACTTCGCCCTCACCCGCGCCCACCGTGTCAACCACGACGAATGACCGCCCTGTGGGCTGCAGACTTTTCTGATCCTTTTCATCCACTCGCAGTGGCTCCACCAGCAGCAGTTTCTGGCCAATCAGCGTGTCAACTTTCTGAGTCGAAACGAGACTGCCGGTAATCATCGCCAGAAACATGGTTGTCCCTTTCAAACCGCCCGTGAATTGCCCTGCCGGCCGTCACAGTGCGGCCTGCCCGGAGACGCGCCGGATGTGGAGCCGGAAATTCACCCACGGGCTGTCAGCCCCCGATTGCGGCCGCCGTCTGGCGTGCCACAACAAGTTCCTCATTGGTCGGCACCGTCCACACCTGAACTCGACTGCTGTCTCGGCTCAGACGCGCTTCCGTCCTGCTCCCCGCATTCTTCTCGGCACAGATCTCGATTCCCGCCCATTCCATCTCGCGGCACACCGCGCCTCTGATCCGTTCGCTGTTTTCCCCGATTCCACCGGTGAATACGATCACATCCGTTCCGCCCAGCCATGCCAGATAGGCGCCCACGTAGAACCGCACCGACGCCTCAAACAGCAGCAGCGCCTTTTCAGCCCGCTCATGTCCCTTTGCCGCCGCCTGCTCCAGATCGCGGCAGTCCCCACTGAGGCCACTGATTCCCAGCAGTCCTCCCTTCGATGCCATTTCTGACAGGACCTGTTCAAACGTCATTCCCGTGGCTTTCATAATCACAGGGATGGCGTACGCGTCGAAATCTCCGACCCGGTTATTGTTCGGCAGCCCTCCCTGCGGGCTCATGCCCATGGAAGTGGCAATACTCTGACCGTTGCGAATGGCGCACACTGAGGCACTGCCGCCAAGATGGCAGCTGATCACCTTCAGGTCGCTCCGTCCCACGAGCTGTGAAATACGGCCGGCGATGTAACGGTGGCTGGCACCATGAAATCCCCAGCGCCGGATCTCCAGATCGTTGTACCATTCCCAGGGCACCGCATAGGCGCGATGCTCGAAAGGAATCGTCTCATGAAATCCCGTCTCCAGCGCCGCCACGAGCGGTATGTTCGGAAATGCCGCCCTCAGCTGACGCATGGCACGGACGTAGGGAGGATTGTGGGCCGGAGCAATGTCAGACAACTGCTCCATCTTCCGCAACAATTCTTCACTGACGATCCGCACACCGCTCAGACTGCCGGCAAACACTGCCTTGAAACCAATTCCCGCCACCTCCGCAATCGACTTCAGGCAACCCGAAGTCGAATCCGTCAGCTGCTCCAGACAGATGCTGACCGCTGCCGCATGGTCCGCCACCGGTCGACTCAGTTCTGTTCGATGCGATCCGATCTCCACAAAACAGGCGCTCTCTGCCTGCCCGATCCGGTCGATCCCGCCCCGCGCCAGCTGCCTCTCGTCCGACAAATCGAACAGCCGATATTTGAAGCTGGTGGAGCCGAGGTTCGCGACAAGTACCTTCATGGTGATCGATCCTCCCTGCCTGACGGAAATCTCCCGCAACGCGCAACTCGCTCGCCTCAGATCAGAGTACAGAGTCCAGCAGCGACTGTTCCGGCCGAGGAATCAGGTGGGCACAGATCAGCTCCCCGCTCTGCGAAGCCGCTGCCGCACCGGCGTCCACGGCAGCCCGCACCGATCCCACGTCGCCCCGGATAATCGTGGTCACGAACGCGGCACCGATGTTCAGCTGCTTGACCAGCGTGACATTAGCCGCCTTCAGCATGGCGTCCGAGGCCTGGATCGAGGCGACCAGACCCTTGGTTTCAATCATTCCAATGGCTTCATTGCTCATATCTGTTCGTTCCGAAAAAAGTTCCATTTGAATTGTGTTCACGGTCGACTCCGAGCATTTGCCGATGGCCCGGGAGTGGGTCCGGCCGACTACTTGGACGCACGTGACGACGGAGGAGCAGCCGTCTTTGCCTTAGGCAGTACTGCGATCAACTCCTCATGCGGCCGCGGAATCACCTCCACACTCACGACCTGGCCCAGCTTCGATGCGGCCGCCGCGCCCGCGTCAATCGCGGCCTTCACAGCAGCCACGTCGCCGACGATGAACGCCGTGACCAGCCCGCTGCCAATCTTGTCCCACGACACAAGCTGCACGTTGGCAGCCTTCAGCATGGTGTCGATGCCTTCCAGCAGACATACGAAACCCTTCGTCTCAATCATCCCAAGCGCTTCCATTGATTTCGCCATTTCCAGGAATTCTCCAGCCGTGAAATTCCGCTTCCCGCAGATCCACCGGCAATGAAACAGACGACTGTCCCTGGTCGTCGACGCTGATAAGAAACCATGACAAGAACGAGACATCCATCCGGCAACGCAGTTCCCCCGCAGGACTCAGTGCCCATGGGGGGGTCAGTGCGAGTGACAATGACAGGGCTTCGGCAGGATCAGCTCCACCTTCGTGGCCCTCTCCAGATTGATCGCGTTGCCCTCATCCGTATCAAGATGAACCTCGAGCTTGATCCCCTTCCCGGCCCGCACGGCCAGATCCTCCAGTACCGTCGTGCATCCCGGTGACTCAACACGCAGATGCACCATCGACCCGTCTGCCACTCCGTAATACTGCAGGTCCCCCGGCCCCATGTGAACATGCCGCATGGCGCGAATCACCCCCTGCTTCAGCTCCACAACTCCGTGGGGGCCAACCAGCACGCATCCGGGTGTCCCCGCCACAGCACCACTGATTCTCACCGGCAGATCAATCCCCAGCGAGATGCCGTCCGTAAAGGCCAGCTCGACCTGCGACGCTTCTCGACACGGCCCCAGAACTCGCACGTTCGGCAACATGCGGCGACGAGGCCCCACGACGGCCACCGTCTCCGCCGCTGCGTAATATCCGTCCTGATACAGATCCTTCTCCGGCGTCAACTGAGCCCCGCTCCCGAACAATGTCTCCACATGCTGCTGTGTCAGATGCACATGCCGCGCTGAAATATTCACCACCAGCGGACTCCGCGGCACACCCGGTACAGACTCCGCCGCCGACACCGGTGAACGCAGGATCGGGATGCCACCCGCCGACGCTTCGACACCCGCTCCGCGCCGATGTGACAGCACCTGCCGCACCACCTGCTCGATCTGCGCTCTGTCAAGCCCTGCTGCAACCACAGAACCACTCCCCGATACGACACTTCCGAGTCATGCCAACCACAGGCCCGCAGACATTGCCGGCACAGCGGATACTGCCAGTTAATGCGCCGCCAGCATGGCCCCCCGGGCCGCCTCCGCAATCTCCACACTC
>SYLK01000591.1 GCA_005809115.1 Planctomyces sp.
GTGCAGAAGTTCGGTGGAACCAGTGTCGCGACGGCGGACAAAATCCGGGAAGCAGCTCGGCGGGCCATCGCCGCGAAGCGAGAGGGGCATCAGGTTGTGGTCGTGGTCAGCGCCCGCGGTCACAAAACCGATGAACTCGTCGAGCTGGCCGCGGAGATTACCAGTCGTCCGCGCCCCCGGGAAATGGATATGCTGCTGGCCACGGGCGAGCAGGAATCTGTCGCGCTGATGGCCATGGCGGTTCACGAACTGGGGGAACAGGCCACCAGTCTGACCGGGGCTCAGATCGGTGTGCTGACGGACCCCACGCATACCAGAGCCCGCATCGTCAGTATTTCCACACAGCGGATGCGGGATCTGCTGGATGCCGGCCATCTGGTGATTGCCGCGGGATTCCAGGGTGTCGACGCGGACTTCAATATCACGACACTGGGACGCGGCGGCAGCGACACCACCGCCACGGCGCTGGCTGCGGTCCTGAACGCTGAACGGTGCGAGATTTACACCGACGTCGAAGGTGTCTTCACCACAGATCCCCGGATCGTGGCCACGGCCAGGAAAATTGACCTGATTTCGTATGATGAGATGCTGGAGCTGGCCAGTCTGGGTGCGGGAGTGATGCATTCCCGTTCCATCGAATTCGCCAAGAAGTACCGAGTGCACCTCCAGGTTCGCCCCTCCGGGTCGAACGGAGCCGGAACGCTGATCGCACCAGACCCGGATCAGTCACCTTCTGTCGTGACCGGTGTGGCATTTGTGCGAAACGAGGCCATGATCAGCCTGATCGGTCTTCCGGATCAGCCGGGGGTCATGAACCAGCTGTTCTCACTGCTGTCGGACGCACGCATTCCCGTCGATATGGTGGTCCAGGACATCGCCAGTGAGAATACTGCGAATGTTTCGTTTACCGTGGCAGAAGATGACCTTGCTGCTGCGCTTGAGGTTGCTCGTCACGCTGCTGAAAAACTGGGTGCGGCGGAGGTGCTGCCATCCACGGGACTGTCCAAGGTGTCTGTGGTGGGTCATGGGATGCTGTCGCACACCGGCGTCGCGGCGCGAATGTTCCAGATTCTCGCCCGCCGCGGCATCAATATTCACGTTGTCACAACCAGCGAAATCAAGATTTCCGTGCTGATTGACCGATCCCAGTGTCAGGCGGCTGTCAACGCCGCACACGACGGATTCGAACTGCACAAGTCCGTTGCCGCCCTGCCGGAAATCGGCATTGCTGCGGCCGAACGTCGCGGTCTGCCGCAGGAAGGCCGTTCACAGCTGGCCGAAGACATCGCCTCGCAGCTGGCTGGGATGGAAAGCATCGTGGTCAGCGACGTCTATGCAGACACAGACCAGTCCCGGATCACGCTGGCCAGCCTGCCGGATGATCCGGGGGTGGCTGAGCTGGTCTTCACTGCGGTCGCCGAAGGCGGCGTGCTGGTCGACATGATTGTGCAGAATGCGGCCCGTAATGGAGTCGCCACAATCTCGTTTACGGTCCCCGCCGGCGACATTGATCGATCGCTGCTCCTGCTGCGCGAGGTTCTGGAACGCTTCCCCGGCGCCCGACTCACCCATGACCGCAGAATCGGGAAACTGTCCGTTGTGGGCATCGGACTCCGCAGTCACACCGCTGTGGGCGCGAGATTGTTTCGGATCCTCGCCGAACATGCCATCAATGTGCAGATGATCAACACCAGCGAGATCAAGCTCAGTGTGGTCGTGTCGGCAGATCAGGCGGGCGAAGCGCTGCGGCTGGTCCGCAGTGAATTCGGACTGGCGTAATCGGATCGATGAGCCGCGGAATCGCGTTGCCGTGATTCCGGAGAATCGATTTATCGGATTGTGTTGAGAAATATCCGCAGAATTTCAGGATCTGCTCCAGATTGCGGGTTTCCATGATCAACTCCGCCACGATTCGCCGAATTCGAAGGTGCTGGAGGTTCTGCATTGACTATCCCCCGATCGGAAGAGGGCAGGATTATCGACTTGCGTCACGGCGGATGGGCTTTAGAATTGCGCATTACAGGCAAATTGCACAGTTTTTTCTGGATCTGTCAGCGTGTTCCGTCAAACTGCACGTTTCAGAGCCAGACGCGATGCTGCCGTTTGTGATTGCAGCATGTTCATCCCGTGTGAGCGGGGAAATGCCTGCCGGGTTAATGAGTCGCGTGTATTCTTGGGTTTCCTGGGGGTAGGGTGAGACATGAACCGGAAGTATTTGAGCCTTGAAGAGGCGGCTGATCGACTGGGTCTGTCCGTCGAGCAGCTGATGCGACATCGGGAGCAGGGAGAGATCCGCGGGTTTGCCGACCGTGGCAGCTGGAAATTCCGGGACGAAGACGTGGACGAATTCCTGCGAAGCCGCCAGGCGGATTCGTCGCCCGACGTCCCCCTGGCCGACTCAGGCGGAGCTTCGGTGCTGGACGACGAGGCGACTGATCTGTCCGCGTCCGACAGCGACGTGCGCCTGTTCTTCGATGACTCGATGTTTGAAGACAGTCCGCCGGTCCGGCCTGCCGGAAGCGACGTGCGGCTGACGGGCGACTCGGGGCCCCGGCTTGACGGCGGCAGTGCTGATGACGACCTGAATCTGGCTGGCTGGGATGATGATCGCAGCAGCAAGACCTCGGATTCCGACAGCGACGTGCAGCTGGTCGGCAACAAGACCGACCCCGAAGTGAATCTGGCCGGAGCGGGAGACGGCCGGATCGCCATAGGTGATTCCGACAGTGATGTTCGTCTGAGTGATGATCAGGGCGGTACCGCAGACGACAGCGGAATCACTCTGTTTGACGAACTCGACTCTGACAGCGATGTGAAACTGACCGGCGCGGAAGCCCTCCTGTCCGACGACAGTGACAGTGATGTCAAACTGGCTCCGGGCCTCACCCGTACGGACAGCGATATCCGGCTGACGGGAGATACACCAGCCGGGAAGAAACCGAAACCGGGTAACCTTGGTCTGACGCCCCACGACAGTGACCTGAAACTCATTGACTCGCCATCGAAGGTGCGTCGCCAGGCGTCTGACGACAGCGGGATCTCGCTCACTGGCAGTGAAAGCGGGATCTCGCTCGAAGTCGACAGCGGCATCAGCCTGGAGGCGGATGACAGCGGAATATCGCTTGAGAGTTTTGACAGCGGAACGGATCTGGGCACTGACGACAGCGGCATCTCGCTCGACGCAGCAGACAGCGGCATCACGTTGTCATCCAGTCCCGACAGCGGCATCTCGCTCGAATCCGGAGACGCGAGTCGCACGATGCCGATGAAGTCAGTTCCGGGGGGCCGAAAAGCACTCCGCGACGCCGGCGGTATGACCACTGAGTTCGATATTCCCGCCAGAAAGGCCGGCTCGGACAGCGAATTTGAACTCGCCGGACTGGGTGACGATGACGACGAAGGGGACGTTGGCACCGGCACGGACGTGCTGAAATTCAGTGACGAGGATTTTGACAAGGCTGGTTCAAAAAAGAAGGCCGCGGTCGCTGAAGACGAGTCTTACGATGACGAAGAGTACGAGGAAGGCTTCGACGACGAGGAATTGTCTGCGGAAGATGAATACGACGACGAGGATGAAGAGGCCGAATTCGCTGCCCCGGCCGGCACGCGAGCGTCCCAGCGGGGCGAAGCGGCCTGGGGCACAGGCCTGAATGTGATGATTGGAATCGGCTCGGTGTTGTCAGTCGTGTGCTCTCTGACAGGCATCGAACTTGTTCGCACCATGTGGTTGTGGACACAGCCCGGTTCACCGAAATCCAGCATCCTGGAGATCTTCGGCGGCCTGTTTGGCTGAGAGATCGTGCACCGCTCCTGAATCGACAGCTACCGACTGATATCCGGCCGCAGGCAGACCTGCGGCATTTTTTTTGCGCTCGACCGAAGTGGCGAATCGCCTGGCCGCCGCATCTCCTCGTGCCGAACGACCGCAAATACCGCCGTCACGCAGGTCTCTGTGGCGCGATGTGCTGCGTTCCATGTTTTTTCTTGATTTCGCTGCTGGGCATCGCCACATTGACGGACCAGAGTCACACCCGGACCAGCGTCACACTCAGACCAGCGTCGCACTCGGACCAGCAGTTGCTGGCCGGGACGGCAGGAAATGCCGCTGGAAGTCGGGAGTGCTCACCGCACTTTCCGAAAAACCAGCAGAACCGGAAATTCCCCTGTCCGGTCAGGCCGCGGCAGTGCGATTCGAATTGCGTGGGCGACGATCATCGTCGCCCGTCCGGTTGCAGCGCGGTCAGAGGCGGTGAACAGCACAATGTCGGCCAGGCACAGGGGGGTTGTGGGAGCAGTCGCGGCGTTTCGGGAACTCATCACGAATTCCTCAGTGCGTCGCCGACGTACAAAGATCGCTGCGGCAGCCGAAATCTGCGAACAGCGCTGTCTGCCTGCGGCACTCGGAGCTGCTCCTTCCTTTTACCATGCGAGCGCCGGGCGCAACGCGGTCATGGGGTTTGTGTCCGACAGCAGCGCCGGCAATACTTTCACAGTCGAAGTGGATCTGCACGTCGACGGGACGGTTGACTATACACTGACAACAGTCTACGAGCCCGTTCTGCAGCTTTATATGTTTCGGCAGGATTTGAATAGTGCCACGATTCCTCTGACGGAGTTCGACGTCAAGCTGACTCCGGTCGAACGCAATGCGGCCGGTGAACGCCAGGTCGGGCAATCGACCTACCTGTCAGTTTTGGAATTCGAGGAGGACGTTCCCGTACTGGTAAGAGCCAATGCTACCCGTTTTCACCTCTACGGAGTCATCGACGACGCCCGCATTGGCTACGGTGGCAGATACGATGTCGAGGTTGCCGTCGGCAGCCCGACCAGCGCATTCACATCGTGGGGCCAGACAGACAATGACGGAGCGTTCTTCCTCAACAACCGCGCCCCGCAGAACGTCGGGCCGCTGGATCTGTATGTGCGCATCCGGGAAACCTCCACGTCTCCGAATCTGGTCAGTCCGAGCCGAAAGATTTCATACAACACGAATCCTCCGTCACCTCCACCAGGTTATCAGGATCCTGACGCCATCAACCTGAGTTTCAATGGCAGCACAGCAACAGACTTCGACTCCCCCATTCCGTTCCAGGGTCCGATCGCAGTTCAACCGTGGGCGGAAGCACCGACGGCAGGCAGGCCCGCCGCAGCCAGCCCGCTGGTGGGCAACGCGTTCCCGGACGATGCGATTGCAGCGGGTACCGAGAGCAACCGGGCGACGGATCTGGCCTTCAGCCTGAACCTGCCGGGTGAAGAGGAAGACTCCTGGCTGGAGTTTCTTGTTTGAGCGACTGCCTGTCCAGCAGTTCAGATGCCTTCCCATCGGTCTGACTGTGGCGGGGAGGGGGGGTGTCTGAGTCGCAGCTCGCGCGTGGTTTTTTCGAGTGGATTCACGGTCGGTTCCACCGGATCGGTTTCGATTTCGATTTCGACCGTCATCTCGGTTTCCCCCAGCAGAATGCGGTCACCCGATTTCAGTTCGGCGCAGTCAACATCGCGGTCGTTGACGATGGTGAGGTTGGTCGAGCCCTGATCCGCGATCTCGAACTTCCCGGAGTCAGACAGCCGGAACTCTGCGTGAATCCGGCTCAGAAGTCCATCGGTAATCGCGATGTCGGCGCGATGGCTGCGGCCGATCGTCAGTGGCAGGTCGTGTTCCGTGATCACGACTCTGCCCTGCGGAAATAGTTCGCACCTGAGAATCAGACGGGCCATGGAAGACCGTGCCGCTGCGGGAATTGCTCCGGCGGCTGAGTCGTAACCGACCAGTCCCGCCGGCGCGTATTACAGATATTCGACAATCTGAATGCAATCGTTGCCGTTGGCGCAATCCCTCACACACGAAAGCGCAACCCGCACTTCGACCCGAATCGGATCACGAACAGCTCTGCAAAAAGAGCTAAAGTTGACCGAAAAGAGTAGCTTCTGACCAGAGGCGTGTCTGA
>SYLK01000592.1 GCA_005809115.1 Planctomyces sp.
GAAGTTATCGCTTCATCACTCGACCACGACGTGGAGAGTCACGTCCGGATCAGCCAGCTGATCATTGAGCGGGGCAAACGACTGGCAGAGGAAGGCAAAGATGTCTTCATTCTGCTCGACAGCATCACCCGAATGGCCCGGGCGTTCAACAAGTGGAGCAATTCCGGCCGCACCGCCACCGGCGGCCTGGATATCCGGGCACTCGATATTCCCAAGAAGCTGTTCGGCACCGCTCGCCGATTCGATGAAGGCGGTTCGCTGACAGTCTGCGGTACCGCACTGATTGACACCGGCAGCCGCATGGACGAAGCCATTTTCCAGGAGTTCAAAGGGACCGGAAACATGGAAATGGTGCTCAGTCGCGAACTGGCCGATCGGCGGATCTGGCCGTCAATTGACGTCACCAAATCGGGTACTCGTCGCGAAGAAAAGATTCTGGCTCCGGACGTCCTCGAAGGAACCACGCTGCTGAGACGCAGCCTGATCAGCATGAATCCGGTCGAGGCCATGGAACAGCTCACAAAGACGATGGAAAAGTTCCCGTCGAATCGTGAGTTCCTGCAGAAAATTCGGGCGGTGCTTTAAGAGCTTGAGAACCCCTGACAAAACCTCCGTGGCCGCGTTGCTTCGAGAGTGGTCGAGATGCCAGGAAGAGTGACGAGGCGACACATGTCGTCGAGGAGCGATGACGCCGCAGATCGGCCGCTCTCGACGCAACAGCGAAAAGGACAGGGGGCAGGCATCCTGCCTGCCCGGCAAAGAATTCAGACATCACGCAGGCTTGCAACCTGCGGCACGGTAAACTGCGAACCCGAATCATCAGCTGTGACAGATCATCAGCGTGGCGGTTCCAGCTGTCGCTGCAGCCAGGCATACGATTCGTCGCGGACTTCCGGCGGAAAATCGTGCGCACAGTCGGGGAACCGGGCCACCAGCTTTTCTCCGACAGGACCGGAGACGGCGAAGGCGCGCTCGACTTCGGCAATGACCTTACGGACGCCGGTGTGATCGAAGTTGGCATCACCGACAGGCGCATTCACGAAAATTGATCGAGGCGTGACAGCACCCAGCACTTCGTAGAAGTCAAACGGCACCTGATCGGGATCATTCTGATACAGGTCACGAATTCGGGGCATGTACCGATCACTGGTCCAGCCCTGCAGATCGCCGGCATAGTAGTGGTGAAACGCCGTGAATCCGCAGCTGGTGACAACTGCCCGAATCCGCGTATCGAACGCCGCTGTGAACAGAGCATTGTGTCCTCCCAGCGAATGACCGATGCAGCCGATGCGGCGTCCATCGACATCCGGCAGTGACACGAGCAGGTCCACCGCAC
Organism: Planctomyces sp.; assembly: GCA_005809115.1. GTDB lineage: Bacteria > Planctomycetota > Planctomycetia > Planctomycetales > Planctomycetaceae > F1-80-MAGs062. Next base: position 1,337 of record SYLK01000592.1, read on the forward strand.
GCATGTTGTTCCAGATCGCCTTCATGGAACCGCTGGCATAGTGGCTGCCCTGCGTGCGGAAATCCCACGGATAGTCACCAAATGACGGGTAGTCCGGCACCAGACAAACGAACCCGCGAATGGCCAGTTCATGTGCGTAATGCAGGTTAGGCAGTCCGCCCAGACCGGCCGGCTCGGCCTTGCCGATGGCAGTTGTCTGGTGGAGACACAATACCGCGGCACGTTTCCGGTCGTTCGGCTTTGGCACCAGCAGCCATGCCGGAACTCGGTCACCCGGTTCCGCTGCAAATGAAATCCGCTGACGCAGGTACCGCCCGGTGTCCTCCTGCCACAGGATCTGCATCTCCGTCGGTACCCGCTGTGATTCCGCGGGAACCGGGCCCATCGCCTGTTCCATGCCGGCCAGAATGTGCGTCCGGCGCAGTGCCAGCTCGGCGGGCGTCGTGACCGGACTCAAGGTTCCCGCCGCATCCTGGACTACCATCACATTCGTATGATCACGATACACAGGCGGATTCGCTGCTGTGCGCGATTCCGCGGCAGCCCCGCGGACTCCCTCCGGACCGGGCTGATCGCCAGTTGCCGCAGAGCCGGCGACCGCCGCTGTCAGCATCAGGATCAGCACGCCCCGGACGTTCGGACGGCGGCAGAGTGTCTGAAGTACAGGCATCTTTTCAATTCCCCCCTCAAGCAGAAAGATTGTGAACTGCCGACCCCGTGGTTCTGGCTCCTGACGCCGGCGCGAGGTCAGCCGAGGCGGCCGAACTGCTGGTCCAGAGTTCCGCGAGAAAGTACCAGTGAAGTCGGGCGACCATGCGGACAATGGTGCGAATCATCTACCAGGTGCCGCTGTTTCAGCAGTTCCTGCATCTCCTCCGGCGTCAGCCTCTGACCTGCCTTGATTGCCGCCCGACAGGCCATCGTATGCAGCATCCGATCCAGGAGATCGCGGCGAGTCGCGCGGCCGCCTGACTGTTCCAGCTGTTCAGCAAAGTCCCTCAGAATTCCCACCAGGTCCCCTCGCGGAATCAGCACCGGACAGGCTGTCAGGAGGATTGTCGCGCCCCCGAACTCCTGAAGTTCAAATCCGATCTCCTGCAGCAGCTCCTGATGTTCCGTCAGGACAGCGGCTTCAGCAGCGCTGCATTCGATCGGATCGGGAATCAGCAGGGTCTGCCGTTCGACCGCGCCCGCGAGTACTCGACGACGCAGA
>SYLK01000593.1 GCA_005809115.1 Planctomyces sp.
CGACTCCAGTGGTTCCAGCGTCCGGCAGTCGGCGACCGCGGCATAGTTCAGCTGGATTTCAGGAATACCCTGCAGATTCTGCTGCATCCGGAGCGAGATTTCCGGCGGCGTCAGGCCGGGGTCGTCGGCCAGGGACTCCGCCAGTTTCAGCGTCTGATAAATCGACGTCGCTGCCCGTCGTTCGGCATCGGACAGATACCGATTGCGACTGCTCAGGGCGAGTCCGTCCGGCTCGCGCACGATCGGGCAGGCGACGACAGAGACCGGGAAGTTCAGGTCGCTCACCATCCGCTGAATGATCAGCTGCTGCTGAAAGTCCTTCTGTCCGAAATATGCCCGATCCGGCTGGCTGATATTCAGCAGTTTGGCCACGACGGTGGCCACGCCGGTGAAGTGCCCCGGGCGATGCTGACCTTCCCAGCGCTGAGCCAGATCGTCCACCTGCACGGCCGTCTGAGTCCCCGCCGGATACATGGCGGCAGTCGGCGGGGTAAAGACCAGATCGGCTCCGGCGTCGCGACACAGCGTCAGGTCAGCCTCCAGCGTGCGTGGGTACCGAGCATAGTCTTCGCCTGGCAGGAACTGCGTGGGATTGACAAAAATCGTGACGATCACGAAGCCGCATTCCTGACGCGCACATTCCATCAGGCTGACGTGGCCCCGGTGGAGTGCTCCCATAGTGGGCACGACGCCGATGATTCGGCCGTCCTGTCGCACGGAGCGAACTCGTGCCAGCACCTCCCCCGGTGAACTCTCGACGATCATGCTCAGAACCGGTACCTGGGATTTTTCGCATCGAAGTCACGGTCGGTCAGACGGACGTCATTTCGGATTTTCGAAAACGTGTAGTCTTCCACGATCGGTGGTTCTGCTCCCGTTGCAGCCGGGAATCCAGCCTGCTGGACCCGGATCGGCAGTCCGCTGGCGTTGTCAATCCACAGCCGCGTTCTGTGGAAACGGAACTGTCGCCTGGGCTGCGGGTGGGTACTTTCGATGACGCGGCAGGTATATTCACCCACTTTGGCGTCCTTGTAGTACTTCACCTCGGTCTCGCCATACATCGATTCCCCCTCCCACTGCTCGATCACCGCACGGACCATATTTGCGATCCCGGCTTTGGTGATCGGGTATCTGTTTTCGGCCATCGCCTGATTACCTGTCGGCGCCAGTTCCAGCGTCCCGATCAGACCAGCAATGCCCGTTTCATGCGCCAGCAGGTTGCCGTTGTTCATGCCGTCCACGTACAGCACCTCGCGGCCCTCGTGTGGATTCTCGAAGTACATGTAAACGCTGAATGGCTCATGCCGCACTTTCATCCGGACCTGCTGGCTGATCAGGGTTCGCCCCACAACCTCCTTCTTGCTGAAGGTGACTTCGTAACCCGGCATCGCGGTGGCCTTCTCCAGACTGGTTTTCGCGTGGCGAATGGCCGCGGTCAGCGGATGTTCATCTTCCGCGTGACACAGTCCCGTGCCGCTGAGCACTGATCCCGCCAGTGTCAGCATGGCGCAGGAGAAAGCTCTGCGAGCAATTACCGGTGCATGGTAGATCGAAGTTCGGTCCATGGCTGTGTTTCTGAAAGATCCTGACGTCGGCAGCGGCGTCCGGGACGCTCCGTGACTCTCGCGATTCCCGCTGTTCCCTGGAATCATAAGCAATTGTTCGGTTCTGGTGGAGACCGGAAACTGGAATTGTGGCGTTTCGCAGGCCCCGCTAGACTCCGGCAGAAATTGCCACTTCCAGAGTCGGATGCTCTGGATTGAGATCAGGCGGAACGTGGAATGGATTCTTCACGCAGCGGGTTGCTTTCAACCCTGATCATGACCATACCACTGATCGTGGTACCCGCCTTGGCGCTGCTTCGACCGCCGGCGCCAGATTCCGGCCCGTCCGCCACGCGGCTGGATGCGTCCTCGCCCGACGAAGATTTCTTCGACGAATTCGCGGAGATCACGGACGTGTCCGACGGCTCTGTGGCGAATGGCGCCCTGGCCGATGGCGCCCTGGCCGACGCGGCGAGGCAGCCACGTTCTGCGAATTCTGCATCACGGGATTCCGTACCGCGGACACCATTGGTGGAACCCGCGGATCCTTTCGCGGACATGTTTCCCGAGCCACCAGTCGGCCGCGAGACCCCGAAACCAGAATCCGCAGGATCGGATCCTCACGCCGCAGCCAATGCATCTCCAGCAGCCAGTTCATCTCGTTCAGGCAGTGCAGCCCTTGCAGAGCCCGCATCTTCCGCTGTCGCGCCACCAGATCGACCTCTCGCGGAACAGCGCGCCGCGACGGGGGGAGAGGCGGACGAGGCTCTGCTGCTGAAGCAGGTCAGGGATCTGGGTGCGACGAAAACCTTCTGGTTTGCTCCCGGCGGCGAGATGACGGGTTTCGTGGCATTCCTGCCTGGCGACAACGAACACGTCAGCTACCGCTTTGAGGCGATCTGCCGCAGCCGTGTTGAATGTCTGCGACAAGTGCATGGCCAGGCGGCTCGCTGGCGAAAAAGTCACAGGCAGTCAGCCGGAAAATCACCATCAGCGCCGGAAGTTCTCAAACACTGATGCCCCCCGCACGCACACTGTGGCCGACGTCTTTGTCGCGCATCGCGCTGTCGCACCCCTGGGAATTCAGCGGGCCCGATGAACGTGCTCGAGGACTGCAGAGGTCGAGTCGTTCTCGAACACTCCGACTGCCGGGAGACCCGCCTCAGATCCTGTCGGACGGAGGCCTCCTGAGATCGAACCGACTGGCGCGGCTCGAGGCTGCCCTGCTCATCGCCGATGCCCCTGTCCCGGCTCGTCGACTGGCCCAGCTGGCACGCCTGATTGACGCGAAAGAAGTTGTCCAGCTGATTCAGGTGCTCAACGAGAGCTACGACCGGACCCGTGGCTCGTTTCGCATTGAACTCACAGCATCCGGCTTTCTGATGATGACGCGTCCGCAGCTCTCGGCATGGCTCGACCGGCTGCACAGCCGGCAGGCCCGGATGAAGCTGTCAGCTCCGGCGATGGAAACGCTGACGATCATTGCGTACCAGCAGCCTGTCACACGTGCGGATGTGGAAGCTGTTCGGGGCGTGCAGTCCAGTGAGATGATTCGCCAGCTGATCGACCGGGGGCTGGTCCGCATCGGCGGCGAGGATGATTCACTGGGCAGGCCGTTTCTCTACCAGACGACACGCCAGTTCCTCGGTATGTTCGGTCTGCAGAAACTGGAAGACATGCCGGGTTATCAGACTCTGCGCCGCCAGACTGCCATCCCGCTGGCGACCGAAGGTGATCAGGATACTGACCTCGATGTGGTCGCTGACGCCGGCGCGCCACCGGATGCAGCGCATGCTCAGGATCCCCCAAACCGCAGGGATCTCGATTCAGCCGTGCGGTAGTTTCCGTGCACGTGCGATTCATCCCGTTTTCCGACCACCGTCGCGCCCGGGTGCCCATTCGGCTGCGATCTGACCGCGGTTCGCTGACCGCTGACCGCGGTTTGCCGACCGCTGACCGCGGGTCGCTGACCACGGCACTCATGGCGTTTGTGCCGGGTGGCAGGCCTTCGGGCAGAAAAAAAAACGGATTCAAGTCGAGATCCAGCTCCGCGGTGCGTATAATCCAACAGGTTGCGGGGCAGCGGGTGGGGGTGACGGTGGCGTGTGATGCTGGATGGGCAGAGCCGCGTCGGTGTCGGCAGTTCCGATTGACGACACTGGGTGCTCCGCAGCAGAAAGTGTGGTTTCAGATTTTGAGTGGCCGTGTGGCTTCGAGGACACGGTCCAGGACTTTCCATCAGGGCGAAGACAATGGTTTCGATTACGCAGACTGCATATTGCCGACTCGCCCACAAGCTGACGAATCAGCCGGACGATGTTTCTGTTCGGATCACCCTGCGGAACGGACGGATTCGTTTCCGTCCCGGCCGACGCCGCGAGGGCGATACTGTCTTCGCGCACGAGGGACACCCGGTGCTGCTGGTGGGAGCGTCCACAGGGCCGCAGATCGCCGATCGCGTGCTTGATACGGTGGAGACATCCGCGGGCAGGCGACTGCGGTTCGTCCCGACAAAATAGTCCGGGCGGCAGATTCCTCTGGCTGTTTCCTCAGCCCGGATGCGGCAGGATTCCGCGCGCTTCCGGGCCGAGGCGGAGAATTTCGGAATTCGGAAACTTCGACTCTGGCAACTCGCTCTGCCCGGACGAAGGGATTCGACGTGGCGCAGATCTGGAACAGGCCGCCGCTGTCGGCTGGCCGCTGACGGAGAAAGCCTTTGCGGACGGCCGGAACACCTGCTTCTACAATTACCAGCAGATCGCGTTTCAGGATCTCTACGGTGTGGATTTCGACGAGATGACCGAAGCCGGGGCAGAACTGCTCGATGCTGCCGTCCGCGAGCGATACCGCGATCCGGCCTGGATCCCCGAAATTGTCACGAAGCGCGCCAACGTGGACGTTGTCGTCATTGATTATGACTATACCCCGTATGACTATGTCAGTCCTCACCCGTTTGGTGTGTCCGTAGTTCGCCTGAATCCGCTGGTCCGCGGATTTCATCCGGACGAGTATGACAACCAACCGGAGAGCCCGTGGCATTACGCGAAACTGCATGGCGTGCCCCTGAAGTCACTCGACGAAGGAATGCAGGATTCATGACCAGACCGATGATTTCTCGGAGTCAGGCAGGCAGCGGCAGCGCC
>SYLK01000594.1 GCA_005809115.1 Planctomyces sp.
GGCCGGTATCAGGGAATGTTTCCAGCGGCGTCTATCCCCAGACTGGCGCTTCGCTGTATCCGGCTCCCATTCCGGGAATTCCGCAGCAGATCGGCGGCACCGTCATTTACAACCAGGCACTGCAGCCGCATGAGATGCTGTATGCCCATCGTTATCGCGCGATGTACCCGCCGTACTACTACAAGGTGAACGGAGGGTGGATGGTGACGCCGTTTGGAGTCTGGTCGCACGAGGACTGGAAGCTGCAGGGCACGATGGTCGACGTCAAATACAAGTCACGAATCAGTCCGTTCGCACTGTATAAGGGCAGGTGAGAGGTCTGAGGCGACAGTGCTGTGACTTCACCGTATCCAGGATAATTCCCTTCCTCAACAGGTATCCACTACAATGAAACCTTTCAGCTGCAATCTGATACGGAGCACAGCGGCGGCCTGCCTGCTGATGGTCTCCGGATACGTCCAGGCCAGCGACGGTGTCGTCCGGGTCTCGGATCAGTCCGCCGTCGGACGCTCAGCGGCTCGCGTGAACAGCGAAGATGGCACGCGTCTCGTGTCGCACACTGCGGAATGCGGTGTCCCGGAGATGGTCTGCGGTGAGCCGTTCTGTGCTGCGCCAGAGTGCTGTGTGACCGGTCAGGGCTGCGAAATTCCCTGCGAAGGCTGGGGCGGTGCCGTCTGTTCGACGGGCGGTGCCTGCGACAACTCGGGCGAATGTTACGGCTACGGTTCGGGACATCATCGCCGGATGCGTTCGCTCTACGCCGACTCAGACTGTCACGGGTCCGGCTGCCGGCACGGAAACTCCTGGCGGGAACAGTCCATGCGCCGTCACGCCCGCCATAACCGGCTCTGCAACTGCCTGTTCGGCTGGATGATTCCCTCCGGTTTCTGCGGTCAGGGCTGTCCGCCAGTCGGCAAGTATCAGATCACTTACGCAGACCAGCCGGACTATTTTGATCCGCGTGACGGTCAGATGTACGCGGCACAGGGATCCGGGATGCCCATGACCGTGCCCCTGGCGCCGACGGTCCGCTATGCCTACAACTACAGCTCGACGATTCCGGCCAGCCGGATTACGCAGATTTCCAATTACAATCCCATGACATCCCCGCAGACGCTGTACCACCAGTCCTGGTAGTCCCGCGCCGCTCGACGAATGTCTTTCCCTGACCTGTCTGATCCGGGTCTGACGGACTCGGGTCGGACGGATGGTCTGTCTGACTGCTTCGAGATACCAGTCGGCCGGCAGGTTGTCGGCCGGCAGTCAGGCCTGTGATGCTGTCGCTGCAGTGAAGACGGAATTCCCGCCGCACCGGGAATTCCGTTTCTTTCGAGGCCGAGTCTGATCCTCACACGGCACGACACGCTCCCGCACCACACATCATTCGAGTCGGCTGAAAACCGGCTCGCTGGAGATCAAAGTCATGAAGATCGTGTCTCAGTCATTCCTGTTCGCCGCCGCAGTGCTGCTCACCGGCAGCCACGCGTCAGCGCAGTTTCAGACGGTCAGCCACTGCCAGTGCAATGGCCATGCCACCGCGGATTCCGGGTTCGGCTGTCCAGGCGGCCAGTGTGAATCGACTGGAGCCTGCTGGACCTGTGATGGAAGTGGAGCCTGCAGTTCAGGCAACTGCCACGCCGGCCAGGGGTGTCATTCGCAAGGCTGCCTCGGTCGGCTCTGCGCCGGAAAAGGCTATCCCGACGCCGGCTGGGCGCCTCCGGCCCGACTGCCCGTCAACCGTGACCGCGTCTGGTATCATACCTGGCACCCTCAGGCCTTCTACGGCAATCAGGGCGGCGGGTTCATCGCCAACTATCCACAGGTTTATCAGCCCTCAGACACGACGCAGCTCGGTTACAGCTACCAGATCGTGCCGACCTGGCAGTCGCGCCCGGGAATGATTCCCCCGGTCCCGAATCCGTCCGCATTCCATTCCCGGGTTTGTCCGGCTTCCGCTCATGGCGGCTGCTTCAGCGGCGACTGCCAGGGCGGCAATTGCCTGAACACCACCGGCACCAGCGAATACTACTCCGGTTACGCACAGTCGTCACCTCAGCCTACGAACTACGGTTCCCAGGCCGTGCGCCCGGCACACTACTCAAGATCTCGGAACCCATTCCGACTCAGTTCACTGAGCGACCTGTTCGATTAGTTCAAAACATTCGCTGACTCACGACTCCCCCGCAGGGATCCCGATCCAGCCCGATGATGCTCCGGCATCATCGGGCTGGCCTCGTTTCCGGTACATACCGGTTCTCACTTCGCTGCCGGTACGACACCGACCCTGCCTGGAACGACCTGCACAGTCGCGGCGCGCCATTACGCGCGCTCCATTTCGCACAGTTGCGACACAAAATGGCTGTGTCGCAGCCCCTTCGAACATGGCGGTTCCGTTTGTCGGTGTCCGCAGGCTGTCCCCCGGATCTGCCAGTCCGCGTCCGAGTGAATTGGCATGGGGATTGCCCATCATACAGTCCGGTGCGCGGGTAACGCGGGCAACCAGCGGCGACAGTGGTGCTGTCAGTCCGAAGGGGGTTTTCCGCAAGATGTGAGAAAGTCATCTGATACAGGAACGAAACGATGTCGGGGCATGCCAGATTGAAAGCACAGCTCGAGAAGAAACTCAGTGAACTGCTGGAGCGTGCATCTGAGATCGAAGATGGGCTGAGTTCGCCTGGCAGTACAGACTGGGAAGACCATGCGACTGAATCGGAGGACGACGAGGTCATGGCGAGTCTGGGCGACCTGACCAGGTCCGAGATCCACGAAATCCGCTTGGCGCTCAGTCGGATTGAGTCGGGGCATTATGGAACCTGCGTCGGCTGTGGTCAGCCCATCGCCACGGAACGTCTGGCAGCCCTGCCGTTTGCAACGACCTGCATCCGATGCGCCTGAGTTCCAGCCTCAAGTCGCTTTGTGCCTGGTGCTTTGTGCCTTGCATCGCGGTGCGCGTGCTCGATTCCGCGGCGATGAACGAACCGCTGACGGGGCCGAGACGGGAGACTGGTCTGGAGGCACGATATCGGAAAAACAACTCGCCGGGTCGACATATTTCTGGCAGGCTCGGCATTCCGGCGATCACGGGGTGGGTTGACGCTGGCATGGCTGGGAATGGGGCGAGCCGTCCGCTGAGTTCGTCTCGGATTGACGTGCATCTGCGGAGCTGGTCAAATCAGCGGCTTCACATCTGTCGCCATTCCACTCGCTGTGAGAAGATCATTGACTGCATGCACCGACAGGCCGCTGAATTCTCAGGTGGCATGGATTACTGGTTCGTCCCGCGGGCTCGGTCGCGTCATGGCCGAAGAATTGTGTCGGCTGGGAGCGCGTGTGGCTGTGCACGGGACGCGGTCTGACAGTCCCGCCACGTTCGGCGAGGGCGGGACGATGCAGCAGCTCGCGGATGAGATCGCCGCCGCGAACGAGGGGGAAACGATGGCGACCTGGTGTGATGTCACGCAGGTCGATGAAGTGTCACGCGTGGCTGGCGAGATCCGCAGACGCTGGGGACGCATCGATATTCTGGTGTGCTGCGCCGGCGGAGATATCGGCGCCGGCGGCACCGCGGTCGGTCGCGGGGGACGTCCAGCCGCGGA
>SYLK01000595.1 GCA_005809115.1 Planctomyces sp.
ATCGACGCCGCTGGTATCTGATGGTGCGAACTGCAGCGCTGAGGCTGCTGGCCATGGCCGCAACTTCCGTGACTCGTCCCGCTGAGCTCTCTGCCTGGCCAGCCGGTTATGCCGGACCTCAGCTCGCGGAATCCGGAGTCTCGCACAATTCCATTGTGCCTGCTGCCTGGCAGGTCAGTGAGGATGCCGACACTCTGCCGGATTTGCTCTCCGGCCCGGTCCAGCCGCAGGACACGCGGTCCGGAGAGGTATTCCGTCAGGAACCGAACGCCGAAGCAGCCGCAGTACCGGAGACCAGGCTTTCTGAAGCGTCCAGCCCCTTCGGAGATGTCAATGCAGCATTCTCGGAAACCGACTTTCAAGTCAATGGACAATTTGACTTCAACCATTTTCCCGAGGACTTTCTCTCGGGGGCAGTCATTCGCAACGGCCCACTGGCCGTGAAGATCGGCGGATACGTCAAGGCGGACCTGATTTACGATTTTGATCCGATTGACTCGGGTGATCTGTTCGATCCCGCGCAGATTCCGGTCGACGCCCCACCCCGAACCGATGCCCGCTTTCACGCGCGTCAGACCAGACTGAATCTGGATACGCGCTGGATTCCCGTCGACAGTGCCCCGGTGCGAGTCATGGTGGAGGGCGATTTCTTCGGCGACGACAGTTCCTTTCGGCTGCGGCACGCGTATGGGGAACGTGGTGGCTGGCTAATTGGCCAGACCTGGTCAACGTTAGCCCATCGAGCCGCTCTGCCAAACACGCTGGATGTTGTGGGCGACGTGGCGAGTGTCGGGCGGCGGCAAGCTCAGTTACGGTGGACACTGCCTGTCACCGACGAGCTGCATTTTGCCGCTGCCCTGGAAGACAGCAACGTTCAGGTTGAAGAGCAGTTCCAGGACTTCGGAGATCCGCGGACGCCATCGCCGGATTTCATCGCGAGGCTGCGATACAAGACCGACGGATCGCAGTTCCAGCTGGCAGGAATCGTTCGGCAGCTCGGTTTCCAGCCGACCGGAATGTCCGTGCGGACATTCTCCGGAAGTGGTCTGAACGCGACCGGAGTGCTGGATCTGACCGAGGACGACCGCGCCTACGGTGGCATCCTCTGGGGAACGGGGATCGGAAACTATCGTGATCTTCCAGACCTCGCTCCAACCAGTCCGACTGATGGAAAGTCCCTGGAATCGATGGCCTGGTATGTCGGCCTCAAGCACCAGTGGTCGCCCGGGTGGGCTTCAAATTTTACCTTCAGCAGCGGTGACGTGGAAAACACCAGCTTCCAGCCGCTGGACAGCCTGTCAAACACAAAATACCTGGCAGCCAACCTGATCTGGCAGCCAGGCAAGTATGGATTTGTGGGGGCAGAATATCTCTGGGGCTATCGCCAGAATCGTGATGCACTCGATTCGGCGGCCAGCCGTGTGATGATGAGCGTCGGGTTCATTCTGCCGTAGAAAGCAGCAGAACGCAGGACGTTCGGCTTCTGCCCGATTGTGGTTCAGAGGATCGGATAAAACCGGACCAGGCACTCTTTGGCAGTCAGATTTCGCAGGGTTGCGTCGAGAGCGACCGATCCCCTCAGAGACGACTCATCGGCTGACCGCCTGAATTGCCTCATTCACAGCTTTCTTCACCACCGGATCCTCATCATTCTGTAACGTTTCGAGAGCAGTGCGGACTTCCTTTGATCCGGCACCGATCGCGCCCAGAGTCCTGGCGGTTTCCGCGCGAACACGGGGATTCGAATGCTGCAGCGCTGTCAGCAACAAGGGAATTGCTGCCGCAGTATTTTCCTTTGCCGGTGCCACGTGCACTAATGCCCAGGCCGAGAGAATGCGTTCGAATTCGTCGCCACGGCGAAGGGTTTCACGAAGCAGCGGGGCAGCGCCGTGGGCTGGCTCGCCAAGCCTCCCCAGCAGATAACGCGCGGCATTCCGTACCCGAGCATCCGGGGCATCCAGCGAAGCCATTGCGACCGGAAGTGCCTGCGACGCTGGTGCCTGAATCTCGGCCAGACTCTGCAGAGACTGCGCGCGAACCGCAGGATCCGGATCGCTGCGGGCATGTTCCAGCAGGGATGGCAGGGCCGCCGTCGCGGCCGGCCCCAGTGTCGCGAACGCGGTCATCGCTTCCTTCCGCACGAGGGGCATGTCCGAGGAAGTTGCCCGCAGCAGATGCGGCATCACCAGCTTCAGATTATCTGCATTGTGCGGATCCAGTGTGGCGATTGCCCAGGCGGCAGATCGCTGAACCTGTTCAGTTTCCGATTCTGTGATGAGTTTTCGCAGAACTGGCAGCGCCTGTTTCTCCCCGATGCGTGCCAGCACATAGGCAGCCCCCGCGCGTGCGTCCCCGCCCGCTGAATCCTCAATAATCTTCAGCATGGCCGGTGTCGCTGCGGCAGCCCGCGGCCCCATGGAAGCCAGCGCAATGAAGACTTCCCGCCGCAGATCCAGATCGTCGCGAACAACGCTGAGCAGTTCCACCAGAGCCGGCACAGAGGATTCAGCACCCGGCCCGATCTCCCCCAGAATCTCAACCACCAGCTTTCGATAGTCCTTGTCCGCCAGCTTCGATACCAGTGCGGGTACGGCAGGTGCCCCGATCCGCGACAGAGCGTTCGCCGCTTTCACCGTCACTGCACCGTGGCCGTCTGACAAGGCCCGCACCAGAGCTTCGATGACTTCGACACGGGTATCTCCGATTCGTCCCAGGGCATCGACCACAGAAGCTCGCAGCATGGTGCTGTCGTCAGACAGCAGTTTCAGCAGCAGCGATACGGAATTCCCGGCCTGTGGGCCGAAGTCACCGATGGCACGCACGGCGACGATTCGAACGGCAGTCGATGACTGCCCCTCCAGCAGCCCATGGAGCGCAGGCAGCACGGTGCCGGGCTCAGCCTGAATTTTTCCGAGCGCTGCTGCTGCGGCACGCACCACCAGTTCATCGTGATCATGCAGATGCATCACGAGCACAGGCGCTGTCGCGGCTGCCGCAGGACCAGTCTCTCCCAGAATCTCGCACGCCTTCAGCTGCACCCGGGGAGGACTGCCAGACAGGGCCGCAGCGACGGCCGGAACCACAACAGGACCAATTTCCAACAGCGTGGCAGACGCCTCGTTGCGAACATCAGCCCGCGGATCTCCCAGCGCCGTGACAAGGCGAGAAACGGAATCCCTGACCGTTTCATTGTCTGTACCTGCGAGCATCACCAGACAGCGAATCGCGGAAATCGCCAGGGACGCATTCGGGTTCCGGCATAAACGCCGGATCTGTGTGACGGCTTCCGGCGATGCCATCCCAATCCGTCGCAGACTTTCCAGTGCAGCGGACTGCAGTAACTCGGAATCCGATGTGAGGAACACTGTGAGACTGTCGGCCGAATCGTGGGCCAGCGGTCCGATCTGCCCCAGCGCCACGATACATTCGTAACGCAGCGCGGGGTTCTCCGTTCGCAGTGACTCGACCAGAGGGTCAATCGCAGCCCGCGCATACGGCCCCAGCGCACTGATCTCGACCGCAGCCTGAATCTGCTCGTCCACAGTCCCGGACCGCAGCCGCTCCAGCAGAGCCTGCACACCAGCCGCGGCTGATTCCGTCTCCTGTCCCTGCACCAGGACTGTGCAAAATGGACCAGTCCAGGCGAATGCAGTCAGCAGACAGGATACGAAAACCGGAGAAAACGCTCTCATTTCAGTGCCTCCCGGGCATGATCGCCTTCGACCGACAGACTGCTGAGAAATTTTCGACAAGTGCGGTAGGCCTCGGACCCCAGCGCGGAATTGCTGCGGCTGAGAATCAGCATCATTCGATGGGATGCGTCGTAAATGATTTTCGTGGTCCTGTCCCCGGGACCAAGTTCGGCCTGGGTGTGCAGCGCGTCTTCCACCGACTTCCGGTCCCCGGCATAGTCATCGCCCTGAAGGCACTCTGGCCAGTGAATTTCGCCGGTCAGCGGATCGATTTCGTCCGAGGAGAGCCTGGGATAACGTTCTGTCCGCGGTTTCGGCGGCGGACGCCGCGCTGCACGCTCCTTCTGCTCCTGCTTTCGCTGCTCGTTCCGCGCATGAGTCGCTTCCCGCTGTTGTCGCCGGATTTCCAGCATCCTGGCTTCGTTCTCCAGGTAAAGACTCCGGGCCTGTTCGTTCGCGATCGATGCCCGGGCGTAATTTTCCGCCGCAGCACCCTGTGCCAGCGCCATCTGTGCCTGCGCCCGCACAGCACTGGAATAAGGCGTGGCGGGTTCCGTATATCCGCCCCAGCCACCATACCATTGCGCATGACAGTCCGCGCAGACGGTCGCCCCCATTGCGCTCGCCAGGATCAAGCACCAGCGTCTCATGTTCGTCTTCTCCGTCTGCAGCCGACAACAGCCCTGATCTGTTCAACTTAACTCAAACGGCTGCCAGATGCAATCAGGAGAACGGAGCGGGCAGGAAGCCAGAACGCTCCAGCGGGGCAATCCGAAATCGGGACAGTTTCGGCTTCCGGGGCTGACCGAGGGGCGCTCTGAGGAATCCGACTCGGAAACATGGTAGAGTGGGCCGACGATCAGGCGCGAAACCCTGAACGCCGGATCAGGATCAGGTCCAACACGATCAGCACAGGAATCGCACGCATGCCGGAAACGACCTCATCACTGACAACAGATTCAGCATGGCAGGCACTTCAGACGCACCACAATACAGTCTGTCGCACGCACCTGCGAAGCTTGTTTGCGGATGACATCAGCCGCGGCGAACGTCTGACCGTCGAGGCGGTTGGCGTTTTCCTCGATTACTCGAAGAATCGCATCACCGACGAAACCCTCCGACTCCTGGTGCAGCTCGCGGTGCATTCACGTCTGCGACATCAGATCGACGCGATGTTTCGCGGTGATCGGATCAATGTCACGGAGAATCGCGCCGTCCTGCATGTGGCGCTCCGCGCCCCGCGAACCGCGTCGATCGTGGTCGATGGGGAAAATGTTGTGCCGCTGGTGCATGCGGTGCTGGACAGAATGGCGGATTTCTGTAATCGCGTGCGGAGCGGTGCCTGGAGGGGGCACACCGGCAGTCGCATCCGGAACATTGTGAACATCGGCATCGGAGGATCTGACCTCGGGCCGGTGATGGCCTGCGAGGCGCTCCGGCACTACAGCGATCGGTCGATGACGTTCCGCTTCGTATCCAATATTGACGGCACAGACTTCGCAGAAGCGACCCGCGACCTCGATCCGGCCGAAACGCTGTTCATCGTTGCCTCGAAGACCTTCACAACTCAGGAGACAATGACGAACGCGATCAGCGCGCGTGACTGGGTGCTGCAGGGCCTCGGGGGGGATCGGAAAGCCGTGGCCCGCCATTTTGTGGCGGTGTCAACCAATGCGGCAAAGG
>SYLK01000596.1 GCA_005809115.1 Planctomyces sp.
AGGTCTCCGAGACTCTTCAGGCCCTCGTCCGTGAGTTCACGATTGCCGGAGAGCGTCAGTTCTTCGAGCGAATTCAGGGGTCGGAGGTGAACCAGATCGGCATCCGTGACGTCTGTCATCGGCAGTCCCAGCGTCTTGAGGCGAGGGAGGAACACGAGCTGCTCGAGGGCTTTCAGGGACGTTCCCGGATTGATCCGCACCGATGAAGCATTGCCGTTCTCATCCAGCTCGACCATCGCGCCCAGACCGGCCAGGCGTGAAATGGCATCTTTCTGAGCCTGATCCGGCCAGTAGCGGTACCACAGGACGGCCGCCGTGGCGGCGGCCACTGCAATAGTGACCAGCACCACAGGACTCTTCAGATTCAGTGAGCGATTCCAGTCGACCATGATCCGTCCCCTGAGCACCGGAAAAACTGGTGCAGCTCACGCCGTGGGGCTGGGCGTCTGTCGACCGCTCCCGCGGGCGGTCTTTTCAGACTGCCAGTTCGCCGTATTCTGTGACAAGTCCTGTCTAATCAGGACCGGCCAAAAAATCAGTTGATCAAACTCATGAAAACTTCGGCCGCAGGAATCCTGCACCTCGAATGCGGATTCGCTGGATCAGTGCACCAGCTGGCCGATGATTTCATGCAGCAATTTAACGGTCAAGACGAAACACTCAGGTCCAGCCGCTGTCACACACCAGCGTGATTCTGGTCAGGGGGCGCTGCGCTTCCCTGACCAGAAAATTTGTTCAACTGTTTTTTTGGCCGGTCCTTATTAGACGGATCGTGCCGCACGATCGCAAGTCTGTGCGTCGCGTGACCTGGAATCAGCGCGGAATTCCACCGGATCTGAGTACAGTTCGCTGCTGCTGGACTGTTAAGATGGTCGCTGCGGTCATCCGCCGAACTGCGATGTCCTCCGAGATGTTCAGAGATTGGGTGGACCAATTCGGGAGTTGGGGTCATGTTGAAGCGTCGCAGCTGGCTGAATATCGCCAGTACCAGTCTGCCCGGGCTGACAATACCACAACTCCTGGACCTGCGGTTACGCACGGCGGCAGAAGCTCCTGCAGCAAGGCATCGCGGGAATTCCTGCGTTTTTCTGTTTCTCTTCGGGGGTCCCAGCCACATTGATTTGTGGGACATGAAACCCGAGGCGCCCGCAGAAATTCGCGGCGAATTCCGGCCTGTGGCCACGAAGGTGCCTGGAATCGAGATCTGTGAGCATCTGCCGCGTCTGGCTCAGACGATGGATCGCATTTGCCTGCTGCGTTCAATGACGCACGGTATGAACGTCCACGGTCCGGCCTGCAGCCAGGTGTTCAGCGGCCGCGACTATTTCGGTCCGCCGATCACTGATGAAGCCCTGCCGGAAGACTGGCCATCACTCAGTTCCATGACCATGCGATACGGCCGTTCCCTGAACGGGCTGCCGCCATCGGTCGTGCTGCCATGGTATCTCCAGTTCCAGGGGAATTCACGCAGGATTGCCGGACAGACCGGGGGGAGGATGGGCGATCAGTTCAACCCCATGCTCCTGGAAGCCGATGCGGGGCGATTTCGGCTGGGCGGGCTTTCGTTTGAGAACGACGTGCCGCTGGATCGTCTGCGGCATCGGCGTACCTTGCTGCAGAATCTGGCAGTTGCGGACAGGCAGCCACCCCCTGCCCGGGTGATCGAGGGTTTTTCGCGCCAGAGTTCCCTCGCGTGGTCGCTCCTGGAAAATCAGGTGTACAACATTCTGGATCTTGCACAGGAATCCGCAGTCACACGCGACCACTATGGCTCCAGCGCTGTGGGGCAAAGTCTGCTGATGGCCCGGCGGCTGGTGGAAGCCGGAGTGCCTCTGGTGACGGTGAACTGGGAAGATGAAACGAAGACGGACAATGTCAATACCTGCTGGGATACGCATCAGGAAAACTTCCCGAAACTCCGGAATCTGCTGTGTCCGATTTTCGATCAGGTTTTCCCGGCTTTTATCAATGATTTGTCCGACCGCGGTCTGCTGGATACGACTCTGGTTGTCGCTGTGGGTGAGTTCGGACGGACACCGCGACTTGGCCAGTTCACCCAGAGCAGCAACACGAAACCGGGCGGTCGTGATCACTGGCCTCATGCGTTTACGGTACTTCTGGCGGGCGGTGGAGTTCGTGGTGGGCAGATTTACGGTTCGACAACACCGACTGGCGGCTATGTGGCAACGCAGCCCGTGACCCCCGGCGACCTGACAGCGACAATTCTGTATCATCTCGGGATTGACCCGGCGACCGAGTATCACGACAACTTCCAGCGTGAGCAGCAGCGATTGTCCGCAGGGACGCCGATACGAAATCTGGGGTAGGCATACAAACGGGCAGGAACATGGATGTGCGAATGGGAGCGCCGCTGAGGGACGGCAGGCAGCCGGCCAGCGCCGCGGGAAAGATCCGAGTGTCTGAGAGTCGTTCCGTCAGCTGGCCACAGTCGCGGTTTCGCGAATTACTGATGTCGCTGCGGGCATTTCGGGAATTGATCACGGGATTTCGTCGACTGCATTTTGTGGGGCCGTGCGTCACCGTATTCGGCTCAGCCCGCTTTCCGGAATCGCATCCGTACTACCAGTTTGCCCGGGAGACGGGTGAAGCGCTGGCTCGTGCGGGATTCACAGTCATGACGGGGGGCGGCCCTGGGATCATGGAAGCAGCCAACCGTGGAGCCAAAGACGCCGGTGGACGCAGCGTCGGCTGCAACATCGTGCTTCCGCTGGAGCAGCATCCGAATCCCTATCTCGATACGTTTGTCGACTTTCGCTACTTTTTCGTGCGCAAGCTGATGCTGGCCAAATATTCCTACGCATTCGTCGCCATGCCTGGCGGCTTCGGGACACTCGACGAGCTGTTCGAAATCGCCACGCTGGTGCAGACGCGCAAGGTCGAGGATTTTCCGATCGTGCTGGCCGGTTCGGACTACTGGCGTCCGATGCTCGACTTCCTGCGTGACACGATGCTCCGCGGGGGAACGATCGATCCGGTGGACATTGACCGATTCATTGTCAGCGACTCGGCCTCCGACATCGCCGCTCTGGTCGTGGACGTGACCCGCAAGCGATTTGGTCTGCTTCAGAAGCCGTGGAAGCCGCGCTGGTGGCTGCTGGAAACGCAGCCGTGGCAGTCTTCGGACTGACTCACTGGCCGTCCGAGCGGCAGTCCTGATTCCGGGGAAGACGCTGCCATCACGGGATCCTGATTGCAGGCCGCTGTCCGCGAGCTGTAGAACCCGTCCCAACGGCCGTCACCTGAGACCGTTGTCTGGCCGCCGAGACTTCGCCCCCTCCGCAGTTCGCGCGGACCCCGGTTCACCCATACCCTGGTTCACTCATACCCTCCCTCTGGTCCTCAAACTGGAACAACAGGCATGACCACTGACGTTTCGATTCAGGAACGCAAGAACGAACTGCGAGCACGAGCGCACGCGAATCGGAATGCTCAGCCCGACAAGGACGAACTCAGCCGACGAATCGTGGGCGCCTTCATGGCACTTCCCGAATACGCGGCAGCGGATACGGTGATGTTCTATATTGACGTCCGCAGCGAAGTTCGTACGCGTGCGGACCTGAGTCTGGCACTGGAGTCCGGAAAAACGATCGTGATTCCCTGGTGCAACGCGTCGGGCGAGCTGGAACTGTTCCGGCTGCAGTCAATGGATGAGCTGGCGATCGGGATGTACCGCATTCTGGAACCGCGGCAGGAACTGCGACACCTGCCGGAGAAGCAGGTCCGCGCCGGAGAGATCGATCTGGTCATGGTCCCGGGCGTGGCCTTCGACGTTCGCGGCGGACGAATGGGGCACGGCAAGGGATATTATGACAAGCTGCTGCAGCATGCGCGGCCGGATGCACCACTGGTGGCTCTGGCATTCGAATGTCAGGTGTTTGACGAGATTCCGGTGGCCGAACACGATATCTTCATGGATCTGATTCTGACCGAAGACCGCGTGATTCGCGGGCGTGGCCGCGGCCGAATCCGGAACCCCGTCAACGGCTGATGAGCCGTTGTTTCCTCCCGATCCGGACCCATGAACCTGATACGCTGCCCATGACTGCCGTTGTCGAAGACACCTATGCGGAAGCCTTCCGCAGCCTGTTCACGGAATTCCTGATCACTGCGCGGGATCGCCGCTGGCTGGAACATGCCGTGAATGCCGTGACAGGACACGCCTCGTCATCCATCATGTGTGACTGCGAGGCCGGCGTGGACCAGTATGTCGGGCCGGAAAGCGAAGCTCCCGACGCATCGCCGGATGGTCGACCGGGCGCGATCATTCAGCTGCACGTGCCTCGATTTCGCAAGGACCGGGTCGAGGCGCTGGGCAAAGCACTGCTGGCCCGCATCAGCCAGAATGTGCTGACCTGTCCGACCGCCCGCTGTTTCGCGCTCGATTCTGCCCCGCCCTCATTTCGCACTGGCCGCAAGCTGGCCTTCTTCGGCGACGGCTTCGAACATCGCGGCGAGCGATTCGGCCGGTCGATGTGGATCGTTCCGACCATGGGGGGCGAATTCTGGATCGATCGGCGGTTCGGATACCGCGACGGAATCATGGGCGGCAACCTCTGGTTTCTCGCCACGTCCGAAGACGCTTCGCTGCTGGCGGCCGAACGTGCCGTCGAGGCCTGTCGCCGCATACCCGGTGTGATCACGCCATTTACAGGCGGAGTCGCAGCCAGCGGATCGAGAGCAGGCAGCCGCTATCAGTTCCTGTTCGCCAGCACGAACGCTCCCTTCTGTCCGACGCTTGTCGGCCGGGAAGACATCGCCAGTCAGCTCCCGGCTGGCATCAGATCCGCGATGGAGATCATTATCAACGGACGAAGTCTGCAGGCAGTCAGCGATGCCACCCAGGCAGCGATTCTCGCCGCGGCCGAGGTGGACGGCGTTCAGAAAATCACCGCTGGCAATTACGGCGGACGACTGGGAAAAAGCTGGGTCTGGCTGCAGCCGGACAAACACTCGTCGCCCCGCTAAGCCTGTCGATGCTGAGCCTATCGGTCCGGGAACCACTCCATCAGAAAATCGTCTTCTGGTGATGCTCGCCGTGGCTGCTTCTGCCGGATTTTCTGACGCGGTTCTCCCGGAGTCCGGCTGGCGGCTTTCTCGGCCTCCAGCCCCGCCTTTTCCAGCAGCGTCAGCTTCAGCGGATCCTCCTCTTCCGGCGCCGGTGCGTCCGCGCTGACACTGTATTCAATCCGAAATCCGTGCTTGGCGACTGTCAGCTCATCACCCGGATAGAGGCATTTTGACATGCACCGCTCGCCGTTCACCTTGATGCCGTTGGCGCTGCCCAGATCCCGCGCATGCCAGTAGCCGTCCCGAAACTCCAGCTCACAGTGGTGTGAAGACACGTTGGAGAACGGCAGCACGATGTCGCACGACGGCCGACGACCAATCAGCAGCTTCTCGTGCAGCAGGGGAATCCGGTCTCCGCCGCCCAGTGGATTCAGTTCGCCCAGCATGCTGCTCTGTTTCTCCCACCCCACAACAGAATTCCCCTGCCCCTGGGAACAGGCTACCGGACGGCGATCGCGGCGTCAATTTGTTTCACTCCGGAGCGTCCGGATTTCAGACTCCGGCAGCAACACGTTTCGTCCACACGCCGGATCTCGCTATGATGCCGCTGCTGTCGGCAGAGGATCAGGCGTTCGCCGGGCCGCAAGGCCTGGAGGACAGTCCGGGCTCCGCAGAACACGATGGTGGGTAACGCCCACCGTCCGCGAGGATCGG
>SYLK01000048.1 GCA_005809115.1 Planctomyces sp.
CGCCCGGCTTCAGGATCCGGCGCAGCTCGCGGAGATCTGCCAGCGGGTCCGCCAGGTGCTCGAAGACCTGAGCGGCATAGACGACATCAAACGACGCCGCAGCGAAAGCAATCTCCTGCAGCGTCCCGACATGCAGATGTTTCAGTCCACGCGCCGCAGCAGCCAGGGCTGTCCAGCCGCCCAGGTCAGCGCCATGCGCGTCCCAGCCACGTTGCTGCGCCAGCTCAAAGAAATACCCGGCGGCGCAGGCGAAATCGAGCAGTCGTCCCCTGCCCGGCACCTGCTGTTCGATCCATTCCAGCTTCCGGCGGTAATCATCCAGCACCGCCGGAGTGGCGATGCGGGCATACAGTGCCGTCAGTTCTTCGTCGTCACGCTCCGTATAGATCGCGGCCAGCTGCTGCGGTGACGGTCGAGGATTGACGAATACGAAACTGCAGCGGCTGCAGCGTTCCAGGCTGTACCCGTCAATCACACGTTCCGGTCGCAGCTTGTCCCCGCCGCAGAGCGGACATGCTGTTCGCGGCAGCACTTCTGCCTGAGAAGAAATGACGTTTGCCTGCATGATCATGACACAAGACCGGCTGGGAAAGTTTTTGGAGATGCCACGTTGCGGCCGGATCGCGGGCTGCCGCACCGCTCCGAGCGACCAGATGCTGCCTGAAGAATATCCCACAGCGTCGGACCACAGCTCGCTGTCCGTGGTCTTTGCGGAACACGTCGGAGTTCAGGGGACGGATACATCAGTTGTGCCGGTCGGCGGGATTGCCCGTGCCGGCAGATCGTCGACCTGATCGACCAGCTCAAACACATGGATTGCCGGCAGGACTTCGTACTCCTGATCGGCCGTGGCCCCGGCAGCAGCCTGGCTCACATACAGCCGGCGATGGGTCTGGTCCCACGTGATTCCGCCCAGATGCTGGCTGCAGGTCGGAAACAGATACTGCCCGATCCCTCCACCGGGCGAATTCTGGTCCCAGCGGAACCAGGGCACGACTTCCCACGGGCGGGCTGCTCCGTGGGCCGACCGGACCAGACTCGCAGGTGAATAAAACAGGACCTGTGCTTCATAAGGAGGACCGTGATATCCCTTGTCGGGAGTGCAGTCTCCCGGACGTGCTTCGCCGTAATAAAACGCCCCCAGAGCTTTCCTGCCGACAATGATCACGGAGTGCTTCTGGCCCAGCGTGAGCCAGCAGCCGCCGGTGAAGCGATCGGCCGGATGGTAACCGGCGGCCGGAGTGGACTGGTCATTCCAGACCAGCGGCAGCGCTTCGAGTGACGCACCATCCGGTGGCAGCTTCTCCGGAAGCCGCCAGGCAAACATTGCCGGACCGTGTGAAGCGGTCTGCAGTCCTGTGGCGACCTGCAGGCCCGACACGAAGCGACATCCTCCCAGCCACTGGTCGGCGTAATCGCCCGGCACGTCGAAGACATATCCGGCGTGCTTGTACGCCTGCCATTCCGATGCACCCGTTCCAGACGGGCCAAGGTGCCAGGGACCTGAGACAATCGGCCCGGTGGTGTTCAGGGTCGAAACTCCGTGGCTGCAGAAATCGTATCCCTCGGCATTGTAGTAGCGGTACAGAGTCCAGATCAGCCGGTCGCCTGATACCAGCAGGCCACCAATCAGAAAGGGCTGTGATGGATTATCCGTAAGCCGCAGACGAAGTCCTGCTGTAATGTCACCCAGATCCTGCAGCACGCCGGCTGCCGGCAGGTCATCGAACCGCCGCAGCCGCGGAATCAGCGGCCGGGGAATCGAGATCTCCGCCACCAGCTGGTCGTTCTGATGTCCCACGATGAAGAGTGACCCGGAAAATCCGTCCGCCGCCCCCTCGGGATCACCGTCGCTGCGGAAGGCGATGCCCCAGCCGCCGTACGCGAACGACTTCACCTGTCCGTCGGTATGAGGGGGGCGAAACGCGCCCAGATACTGAAAATTTCCCGGCGTCAGCATCTCGCCGTGCAGCGGAGCCTGGTGGCGACGCGGCGGCAGGTGTTCCGGCCTGAATTCCGATCCGTCCGCTGCCTGGACCGTGTTCGCATCCGCCGGCCCGACCAGAGTTTGCTGTTCGAGCAGCACTTCATCGACGCGCTGCTGAATCTCGACGTTCCACGGCACGCGGGGAGCAGCGACAGACTGCTGTACTGGCACATGGCTTTCCGGACCAACCGCGCCCGGGGACGCGGGACGGTTTTCAGTCAGTGCCGACAACACCTGACTGGTCAGACGAATTCCCATCGCTCCGGCGGCGATCAGCAGGATCAGAAAGGCAGCTCGCATGCAGGCTCCGCAGAATCAGTTCATGACATGAATCCGGGAATCACCCCCCGGGAACGGTGCCACACCGTAGTCCGCCAGGCGGCTGTCAGACGATCCCGCCGTGATGGCGTCACGCCAGTCCGGCGGCCCGGCATCGGCAGCCAAGGCATCGGCAGTGAAGGCATCGGCAGTGAAGGCATCGGCAGTGAAGGCATCGGGGGGGTTATTGTCCTGAATCGCCTGAGCTTCCCGTCGATACCTTTCGTAAGTACAGAGCGTGCCTGCGCCCAGCAGAGCCACGTAGTAGGGCAGCTCGAGTGTTTCCAGGCTGACGAACTGGGCGGCCACAGCGAATCCGCACAGCGAGGCAATGGTCATCCGGCAGGTGTCGGCAAACCAGGGCGGGTCCTCAGGTTTCAGTGAACGCAGCAGCAGCCAGCAGCGCACGATGCAGGTCAGGTAGAATCCCCCGAACATCACGATTCCGGGAATGCCCGTTTCCGTCGCCATCTGGACCCACAGGCTGTGAGCTTCCTTGCCGGCCGGCCATCCGAATTCATGCGCATGCAGCGGCCAGTGATCCGGTCCGCAGCCCATCACAGGATCCCGCATC
>SYLK01000597.1 GCA_005809115.1 Planctomyces sp.
GATGAGACGGCGGCGAGACACGACGATGTTTCGTCGGGCCTCGTCGATCTTCAGAATCATGCACTCGATTTCCTGACCGATGTAGTCCGCGATATCCGATGGCCGCCGAATATCGACCTGACTGGCCGGCAGGAAGACGTTCACACCAATATTGATCAGGAGGCCACCCTTGATCTTTCGAATGACTGTGCCGCGGACAATATCGCCCTCGGCATGCGTGCTGATGATCTTTTCCCACTCACGCACCCGATCGGCCTTCCGCTTGGAAAGCACAATCAGGCCGATGGAGTCTTCAAACTCCTCCAGCAGCACTTCGATCCGCTGGCCAACCTGCGGCTGCTCGTCTTCTTCGGCCCATTCATCGCGCTGAACGACGCCCTCGCTCTTGTATCCAATGTCGACCACAACCTCTTCGTTGTCGACTCGCACGATGGTGCCCGTCAGGATCTCATTGATGTCATACGCCTGTGCCTTGGCGTCGTAGAGATCGTTGATCGCGTTCTCGTCACTCTCCAGTTCCGGGAACGACGCAGACATGACAGCATCAAGCTCAGAATCGTCAACGTGGAATTCGCGTAAGAGACTTCGATCGACCATAGTGGAAAACCGCCTGAATGCACCGCACCACGCCTGCCATCTGCCAGATCAGCGCCAGAAGTCAAAGTCGCCTGCAGTATCCAATAAAAACAGAATATTGAGGTGTCCTCTGTGACGACACATCACAGAATTCAGGAACATCCCCGCCGCAACTGGGAATTCTACCAGGTCTGCCATGTGAAGTCCAGTCGAGCAGTCCGCGATCGAAGTGGGCACAACAGCGTCGTAAGGTATTATGAAATAATGGGTTATGTGTTATGTTCGGAAAATTCGTGCCGCCCTGCCCACGGTCTCCCGGCCGTTCGGCCGTCCTGTCCCGGCTGCAGGACACCGCCGGGAACACTTTTCCCGGCCCGAAAGCGCGGGAATCAGCCAGCTCCGGCTTGAAGATGGCCGTGTGCCCCGTCAGACTCTGTGCTTCAGGTGACCCGACTGACGGTTCGGAACCGCGGCCCGTCGGTCCGGGCGCACGCTTCATGACCCCTGTTGCGGAGCCGATTTCCCATGGCGCAAGATCATCCTGCGACGCCTTCCCGCCGACGATTCCTGCAGACGTCCTCCACGGCGGTGGCCGCTGCGAGTGCTCTGGTTGGCCTGCATCCGCTCCGCGCGGCGCATGTCAGTGCTGACGAAACGATTCGGATCGGACTGATCGGCTGCGGGGGACGTGGTCGGGGCGCCGCCGATCAGGCCATGAACACGACGGGACCCACGAAGCTGGTGTCCGTGGCGGACGTCTTCGAAAACAATCTGCTGAGCACCGTGCGCGGGCTGCAGCGCCAGCATGGCGACAAAGTGGATGTCCCGCCGGAACGGCAGTTCGTGGGGCTCGACGCGTGGCAGAAGGTGCTCGAACAGGATCTTGATCTCGTGATCCTCGCCACGCCGCCCGGATTTCGACCGCTGCACTTCGAAGGGGCGGTCAACGCGGGCAAGCATGTTTTCATGGAAAAGCCGGTCGCGGTGGATTCCATCGGTGTTCGCAAAGTCATTGCCGCCAACGAGATTGCGAAATCAAAAAACCTGGCGGTGGCCGTCGGGCTGCAGCGACATCACGAACCAATCTACATCGAGACCATCAAGCGTCTGCAGGACGGCGCGATCGGAGAGATCATTGCGGCCAGAGCTTACTGGAATGGTGACAGCCCGTGGGTCCGGAATCGTGAAGAGGGGCAGACGGAGATGGAGTACCAGCTGCGAAACTGGTACTACTTCAACTGGCTCTGCGGCGACCATATCAACGAACAGCACATTCACAACATTGATGTGATCAACTGGCTCATGAACGGAAATCCTGTGTCAGCGCAGGGACAGGGAGGACGACAGGTTCGCGTGGGACGACAGTACGGAGAAATCTTCGATCACCACTTCGTCGAATTCACGTACCGCACCGACGCGGCGCCGACCATCATGCTGAGCCAGTGTCGGCATATCACGAACTGCTGGAATCAGGTGAACGAGTTCGCGCACGGTTCGCTCGGCTGGGCCAATATCGGCGATGGCCAGATCTTTGATACCCGAGGAAACCTTGCCTGGGAATTCCCCAGAAAAGATGCCGCCGGCCAGCGGGTCAGCCTGCACGATGGACACCAGCAGGAACATCACGATCTGTTCGCTGATCTGCGCGCCGGTCGGATTCCCAACGAAGGCGATTTTGGTGCGTACAGCACAATGACCGCGATCATGGGCCGGATGGCCACGTACTCCGGCAGAGAAATCGCGTGGAAAGATGCCCTGGCTTCTGAATTGAGCATCTCGCCAGTGGAGAATTTTCACAGTTTCGCGGACACCCCGCCGGTTGTTCCGAATTCGGACCTGTCATACCCGATTGCGGTGCCGGGCGTGACCAAAGTCCTTTGATCCGCCACCCGTCAGCAGCGATCGCATTCCGCCCGGAACCAGATTCTGCGCGAAAACCGGCAGCTCCAGCAGGCGGAGCAGAGAAAACGGCTTCTGCAGGCATGCGACCACAGGCGGCATGATCAGCGACTGACATTCCTCCGGCGTGCCACTGCCGTTCATCAGCACGACGGAACTGCGGCAGCGGGGCCCCGTTTCTCGCAGTACAGCCGCCACGCCGTCTCCTCCACCCCACAGAAGTTCGCGTTCCAGCAGCAGAATGTCGGGTGACATCTCGCGCAGCCGGTCCAGACATTCTACGCCACTCTGTGCCGTTCGAACGTCAAATCCCAGTCGCTCCAGACAGGATCGAAATGCGTCTGCCAGGTTGCCATCGGTGTCCGCAACCAGAATCTGTCGCTGCTGCATGTTTCTGCTCTCCTGCTGAAGAAGCCATCGCAGGCGGAACCTGACGAAAGGACGCTGATGAACGCAAGAAGCTGAGTGAACCTGAGGCGCCATCCATCAATACGGATTGTGACCTCTGGATTCCTGCTGCCCAGAGCATGACTCCTGAATCTGCCATGGCGGATTCCACCATGCAGGCGGTCGTCGCGACGCAGGCAACTCGGCCCATGTGGGCCTGGTGCTGTGTCACAGCTCATCATTCGGGTTCGCAGACGCCCGTGGCGCAGGCTGCGAACCTGAGTGATCGCGGAATTCTTTGCCTGGCAGGCAGGATGCCCTGCCCCTGTCCTTTCCGCAGTGACAGAGCCAGGCGTCATGCCAGCAGTTCCGGGCGCGCGTGACCGTCACCGGCGATCGGGTGGGGTCGCCCCTGCTGATCGGGGATGGTTTCGGATTCTGCGTACCCCAGCAGCTGGTAGACCGTCGCCTGCATGTCCTTGGGTGAGATGGGGGTGTCAGCGACATCTCCGCCGATCGCATCGGTCTTCCCCACGACTCGCCCTCGCGCCATGCCGCCGCCGGCGAAGACCGAGCTGTATGCGCGCGACCAGTGATGGCGAGCGGCACCAATCGGGCCGGAATCAATCTTCGGCGTACGACCATGTTCGCTGGTGCAGATCACCAGCGTCTCATCCAGCAGCCCGCGGTCGTCCAGATCACCGATCAGCGCCGAATAACTCTGGTCAAACACGGGCAGCAGATAGTTCCTGAGCCGTGGGAAATGATTGGAATGCGTATCCCAGACCGATGCGCCGTGCGGCCCGACGGGATCCCAGAAAACCGTGACGAATCTGGCACCGGCTTCCACCAGCCGGCGCGCTGCAAGGCACGACTGGCCGAACAGCGTCATCCCATACCGTTCACGCAGCCGCAGCGGCTCATGCCCGACGTCGACGGCGTCACGAATCCGGCTGGATCCGACGAGCGACAGCGCTCGCTGCTGATGCGTGGCATAACCCTGCAGCGTTTCCGGACGATGCAGTCTGAGGCGCAGCGCATCAAACTGCTGCAGCAGGCTGATGCGTGCATCAAACCTCCGACTCGGTACGTCCTCCGGCAGGTGGCATCCCTGAGCGAGCTGAAGTCTCGCACCAATTTCGATTCCGGCGTGCGGATCCTGCACGCGCTCTGTCTGCTGCTCCGCATTCAGCGGCGGAACGATGACCGTACCGGTCCCGGCAAAGTCCGTCCAGAACGGATCGTATCCACTGCCCAGAAAAGCGCCGTACGGTCCGGCCTGATTCGGCGAGCTGCCGCGCGAGCAGAACTGCCACGGCAGCCCGATGTTGCGGTGAACTGCCGGAGCCATTTCACCGGTACGCCGCGCGTCCAGAAAATCCACGACGGATCCCAGGAACGGCCAGTGCTCAGGCGCCCGCGGGGCGGTCTCGAGAGGGATGCTGTAGTTCGGCATACCCGACATGACGTAGGCACAGCAGTGGATCGGATACGCATGCGTCATCGACCGCACCACCGTCAGGCGATCGGCGATTCGGGCAGTCTGAGGTAGTCCTTCGCCGATCTGCAGGCCGGGCAATGCGGTGTCGATCGCTCCCATCTCGCCCTGAATTTCCGTCGGAGCATCTGGTTTCGGGTCGAATGTCTCGTGCTGCGGCGGTGAACCAAACAGGAACAGGAAAATGCAGGCTCGCGCAGGCCCGCGAGTTTTGTGCGGCAACGTCCCGGTACCGGCTGCAGGAGAAGTCCCGCCGGTCAGCCCCAGACCAAGCGCCTCGATCCCGCCGATATGCAGCAGATCGCGGCGAGTCACACCGTTGCAGAGGACTTTGCGACTTCCCATCAGTTTCAGCATGCTGCAGCTCCGGACCGCCACGACACCGCGCCTTCTCCGGTGACCCGCTTCAGCCTCCGGCAGCCTTGTATTCTTGCGTCCGCCGAACCACAAGCCAATTCCGTTTTCACCCGATTTTTCCGCAACCTGTGTTTCCCGTCAGAGCCCTGCGTGGTCACGCCTGCTATGATATTGCGAAGCCCGCCGCCGGCTGATCGTCGGCCGGTCGGCATTCCCCGGTCGGCACTCCCCCGTTCCTTTCCCCCTCTGCAGGCGATGTCATGACGCTGAGAAAAGTT
Organism: Planctomyces sp.; assembly: GCA_005809115.1. GTDB lineage: Bacteria > Planctomycetota > Planctomycetia > Planctomycetales > Planctomycetaceae > F1-80-MAGs062. Next base: position 4,996 of record SYLK01000597.1, read on the forward strand.
CTGATTACCGGGGTCAGCGGACTCATCGGCGGGCTGACACTGAAACACCTCAGTGACCGGTACGAATTCAGCGGTCTGAGTCGCAGGGCCGTGGCGGGGATTCCGCATCTGGCCGCCGACATTCGGGATGCTGCGGGAATCAGACCCGCCTTTCGCGGCGTTCACACGGTGCTGCATCTGGCCGCGGCCAATGGCCCGCACGAGTGGCTGGAATGGGGCCCGACGATGGCGACCACCCTTCAGGGAACGCTGAACGTCTACGAGGCGGCACGCGAGGCCGGAGTGCGGCGCGTGGTGTTCTTCAGCAGCGGCTGCTGCCAGCTCGCCTGGGAATGGGACAAGAATCATCCTTACGGCGTGATTGCCAACGGCCCCGATGATCAGATACCGCCGACGTGGCCCATGGTCGATCTGAACTGGCCCGTCCGTCCGGACTCGCCTTACGCGGTGGGCAAGCTGTTTGGTGAAAATCTGGGACGATACTACTGTGATAAATATGATATCTCGACCATCGTGATTCGGCTGGGGGCGGTGCTTCCGGAAGACCGCCCACAGGTGCGGCGACATTTCCCGGGGTATTTGTCCCATGCTGACTGCGTGCAGCTGATCGACAAGTGTCTGGGTGCTCCGGAGTCACTTCGCTACGACATTTTCAACGCCATTTCCGAGAACAAGTACCGCTGGCGATCCACCGACCATACGAAGGAGGTCCTGGGCTGGGTGCCCACAGGACGCTCAGACGATTTCCCGGTGCCACCGGCGGTCTGAAGGCGGTCTGTGGCACGCACCCGAACGGCAGTGCTGTGGATGCGCAGGCCGGTCCTTACTGCTGCCAGAAGGAGCGATCCAGGGTCCGGTAGTTGATGGCTTCGCTGAGATGTTCTGCCGAGATCTGTTCGGCTTCGGCGAGGTCTGCAATTGTGCGGCTGATCCGCAGAATCTTGTCATGCGCACGAGCGGACAGTCCCATTTCTTCCATGGCCGTCTTCAGCAGTTGTTCGGCATCGGGCTGGAGTACGCAGTATTTGCGGATCTGCGGCGGCCTCATCTTGCCGTTGACACGATTTCGTTCCTCCCGGAATCTGTCTGCCTGAATAGCGCGGGCTGCCACTACTGACTCCCGCATATCCCTGCTGGAAGTCCCCGCGGTCCGGTCGGCGAGTTCTCGAAAGGGAACGGGCGGCACTTCGATGTGAATGTCGATGCGATCCAGCAGCGGGCCGCTGATGCGGCTGAGGTAGCGTTCGATCTGCAGCGGGTTGCAGGTGCATTGTCGTTTCGGGTCGCCGCGGAAGCCGCACGGCTTATTCCTTCTTCCATTGGATTGCGAGTTTGTTCTATCTTCAGTCATGCTATGAA
>SYLK01000598.1 GCA_005809115.1 Planctomyces sp.
AATCAGTGTCCGGCGCGGTGGAAGTCGCGAACAGCGTGACTTCGGCCAGGCCCGTGACCTCGACGTCCGACTCCAGAATATCCGTGGAGAAGACCAGTACGTCATCCCGGCGTTGAATTGAACGGCGGTCACGAGGACCATTGTTTTCCGGAAACATGCTCGGACCGCCCCATGTGGGTACCGGATCGTTCGGGTCATAATCAAACCCATCAGCCGGCTCGTCGCCCGGCGCAATCTCGGACAGCCGCCCGTCACCAAAGGCTGAATTGGCACGCCCGTCGCTGTGCAGATAGACACGGCGGTATTCGGTCCTTGCGAGCGGCCATTCGTGTTCAAATCGCCAGACGTTCTCGCCCATCACGAACAGACAGATCGGCGGATCGGCGTCGATGCCGGTATCAACTCCCCGCAGCCGCTGATCGAACCACCGCAGATGCTCGCCCGTCAGGTCCTTTGCGGCCGCAGGCCCGAAGTCCAGGTCACCAAACTTCCCGCCCTGGCCGAGCGGCTTGTGAGGCCACGGGCCGACGAGCAGTTTTGATTTCCGACGCGTCTCCGCCGTGCGTCCCTGCTGTGACCAGCCACGGTAACACTTGAATCCCTCATGTACGAGGTTATCAAACCAGCCGGTCTGAAAATATGCCGGCGTTTCACAATCACCGTATCGCGTCTTCATGCTGTACGACGTCCAGAATTCGTCGAAACAGTCATGGCTGATCACCTCCCGATAAAACGGCCGGTCGGCGATGTCATCCAGCGCAGTGATCAGCGGCAGCCTGCGATAAACGCGGTGCATGTCAATCGGGCCGTCGGCTGCAATCGTCTGATTCGTCCGATTGCCCAGCCAGATGAAATTCATCACATTCTGCAGCTGAAGAACTCCGTTGTAGCGCATGTGGCCATAGTTGTCTTCCTGATTGACCTGCGGCACAAGCGCCCGCACTGCCGGACAGCGAAACGGTGCCGGCAGCAGCTGCGTGAACCCGACATACGACCGACCAAACATGCCGATCGTGCCGTCACACCAGGGCTGTGCCGCGATCCAGTTCTGCGTGTCGATGCCGTCCTCAGCTTCACAGAAGTAAGGCCGCCAGTGCCCCTCCGACTCGTATCGGCCACGACTGTCAACCAGCATCACCGCGTAACCGGCCCGTGCGAACTGACAAGCCGTTTCGACGTAGTACGGCTGCTGCGTACTGTAGATCGTCCGCGCCAGCAGAACCGGAAACCTGTCGCCCCCGACCGGGCGGTACATCGCTCCATACAGCTGGATGCCATCGCGCATCGGAATGCGAAAATCCAGTTGAACGCGAATCTCTTCCGTACTCATGCTTGTTCTTTCAGAAACCCGCAGTCTGCTGGCGGGCAAATGCCGAACTGCTGGCGGGCGAATCAGAAGACGCCGGAGATGACCTGACCGTGATCAATCACCGGATGCGGCCGACCGAATTGATCCGGCAGACGCGTGTCCAGCGAAATTCCCAGTGCCGTGTACACGGTGGCCGCGATATCGGCCGGCCCCCAGGGAGTCGTAATGGGCCAGGCAGCCTGTTCGTCCGATACTCCGATCACCTGCCCGGCGTTCACTCCGCCGCCGGCAAAGAAGATCGAACCGCACATGCCCCAGTGATCGCGGCCTCCGGCTGCATTGATCGTGGGAGTCCGTCCGAATTCCGTCAGAAACACCACCAGAGTTCGCTCCAGCAGCCCGCGCTGCTTCAGGTCACCGATCAGAGCCGCACACGCCCGGTCCGTGCCGGCAAGGTGATAACCCCGGAGACACATTTCCGAAATGTGCGGGAAGTTCTGACCAGCCGCGTTGTGGTTGTCCCAGAGATTTCCGTAATCCGGGTCATACCCGTAGTCTATCATCACAAACCGCGCACCCGACTCAACCAGCCGGCGTGCCATCAGGCAGCGCCGACCGATCTTCGTGAAACCATAATCCGCCTGGGTCTCCGACGACTCAACCGACAGATCGAATGCCGCACGGACCGCCGGTGCTGTCAGCAGCTTCGCAGCACCCTCGTACTGCAGACGCTGCACTTCCGACTGCGATGGCGCGTCCAGACTGCGGCGGATCGCGTCCAGACGCTCATGCAGCCGCAGTCGGGAATTCACACGCCCCGACGACAGCTCATCGGGCAGCTGAAGATCTCGCGGCTGCAGATCCTCGGCCGAGTACGAACTCGGATTCGGTGACTTCTCCCCGACGGTGAAGTCGGGCTGCTCCGGAATTCCGCCAAGGCAGAACGGCGCATACCCCGTTCCCAGCCAGCCCCCCACGAACAGGTTGTACGGTGGCGGGCCTGGTCGGGTGATCCCCGGTACGGCCAGATATCCGGGCAGCCCGTTCCGGGGACCCTGCAGACGGGAAACAACCGAGCCCAGATTTGGTTCCGCGAACAACTGGGCCATCGTGACCTTCCGCCCTGACAGCGTGTACGCCTGACTGAGCAGATGATCGTTGCTGTCGTGCGAAAAACTTCGCACCAGACACAGCTGATCCGCAATCCGCGCCAGCCGCGACATCGGTTCGCCAAACTGTACCCCCGGCAGAACCGTGGAGATCGCCTTCAGAGTACCACGAATCTGCTCCGGGGCGCTGGGCTTCGGATCGAAGGAATCGATATGCGTGACGCCGCCACCCATCCACAGGAAAATGACCGAGTCCGCTGTGGCGCGGCCTGCCGGGGCAGTCGCCGGCAATTTCTGGTCCCGCTTCTGATCAGATTCCGCCGTCGCCCATTCCGTCGGCACCAGTGTCGCTGCGATGCTCAGCGACCCCAGGCGGAGCAGATCGCGACGGTTCAGCAGATGCGAACACGGCAGAATCGGGGGGCAGTTCTTCGGGCGCTGCATCATTTCAATCCCCTGAGACCCCGGTTCTGAAGACACGCAATTTCAGCCCG
>SYLK01000599.1 GCA_005809115.1 Planctomyces sp.
CAATATTCTGTTCGGGTCGTTTGGCGAGGTACTGCTGCTGGACTGGGGTCTGGCGCGGGTGCTGGACGATGGCGGCGATGATTCCGGGCAGTCTGAACAGGCGGCCGTGCAGCAATCCAGTGGTCTCGGTACCGAGACTCCGGCCGGCGCCGATCTGAGGAATTCACCAGGTCCGGCTTCCGGCGACTCACCGACGCGGACCGGACAGATCATGGGAACGCCCGCGTTTGCCAGTCCCGAACAGCTGCTTGGCCAGACTTCTGAAATCGATCAGCGGTCCGATATCTACTCGCTGGGAGCCACTCTGTTCGCTCTCCTGACCGGTGGTTTTGCGATGGGGCGGAGTGGATTCAACGGTTATCTGGACCGGCTGCGGTGCGGCGACGGCGTTTCGGCTCACGAGGAAAACCCGTCTGTGCCCGCACCACTGGAAGCCGTTTGTCGCCGGGCCATGGCGATCGATCCAGCGAAGCGATATCCGGAGGTGACGGAACTGATCCGGGATCTGGAACGCTGGCTGGCCGGAGAATCCGTCAGCGTGCATCGCGATTCCGTACTGGTGCGTGCTGAGCGTGTCATCCGGCGCCGGCCCGGGGCTGCCGCCGCGACGGCGGCCTCGGTCATCGTCGCGCTCGTCGCAGGATTGATCGGTGCCTGGGTGTTGTCCGGCCGGAACGAAGAACTGCGACTGAGCAACCGGCGGCTCCGGAGCGCCATGACGGAGTCGGCGGACGCCAGCCACCAGGCGATGCAGACGCTGAGGCTGCTGGTTGATGATGTCATCGTGCGAAAATTCAGTCGTCAGGACGAACTGTCGGACGCAGACCGCGGATTTCTGAACAGCGTCCTGACTCGGTTTGAGGCGGTCGCTGCGCTGCAGGGTGATTCGATTGAGCAGAGGACGATTCGAGCCGACTGTCTCCAGCTCAGCGGACAGATTTTGCGCAGTCTGTCGCAGCTCGCCGAATCCATGAGAAACACCGAACTGTCCGTCGCCGCCTGGCAGGATCTGGTGAGCGAAACCGGCCGACGGGAATTTCGCGATGCGCTGGCGCAGGCTTTGTGCCTGCTGTGTGGGCTGCAAACGGAGTCCGGCGAATTCGACAAGGCAGAGAAATCCGCCGTACGGACGATCCAGCTGCTGTCAGAGACCGACAGCGTCGAAGGCCCACAGCTCTCAACGGACTCCCGCCTGGCGCTGGCCGAGGCTCACCTCCATCTCGCCCACATCCACGAATCCCGCCATCTGTTGCGCCAGGCCGTTGACGAGAATCTCGAAGCGGTTGCCATTCTGGAAACGCTGACTTCGGAAACTGAGCACGTGAGGCTTCCGACAAATCTGGGGACGGCCTTTCGTTCGCTCGGCGGCCTGTATGACCGTCTGGGAGATGCTGCGGCCCGGGATGAATTCGCGAATCGTTCACTCGTTCTGCAGCGACAGATTCTGCCTGGTAATCCGGAGTCGCATCACGACCAGCTGCAGTTGATCTGGGCGCTTTACGATCACTCGTACACCGCGCAGGCTCGGGGCGACCTCCGCATGGCCGAGACGGAGCTGAACGAAGCGGCAGAACTGGCAACGAGTCTCACCGAAGCATTCCCGCTGATCAGTGATTACAGGAGTGCTCGCGGGAGCGTCCTTTATCGCCGTGGAGCGATCCGGCGCGGGGAAAATCGCTTCGACGATGCCAGACGCGATCTGGAGGAGGCAGTTCAGCTGCTCGAATCCGACCTGCGTCGCGAAGCGAGCTTTTCGACTCTGGTGCAGCTGATCCGAAGTCACAGACAACTGGCGTCGCTGTACGATACCTTCGGGCATTCGCAACAGGCCGAGATCATCTGGCGAAACGCCCTGACGATCCTGAAGACGTATCAGGAACAGTTCCCCGAAGTCGTGGTTCACGACGAAATGCTCCCGGGCATCAGCCTGGATCTCGCCAGTTTTCTCGCCTCCCGTGGTCAGGCCGGGGGGGCCCGCGAACTTCTGACCGACCTGCAGCACGCTTTGAGTTCGGAATCGCCGGGAGCCGTTCATTCTCGGGCGTCCGACGAGCGGACGGAGATCCTGCGTCTGATGACGGGCGTCCGGATGGCTGAGGTCCACGTGTTATTGAAGCAGCAGGAGATGGCTGCGAATGAACTGTCCCGCGCGGCGGCCCTCGCCGATTCACTCGCTGGGCGGAATGCGGAGAACCCGGGGATCCTGAGTTCGCTGGTGAGTCAATACGGATTCATCGCCAGCATCTCCGAACGGCTCGGCGACGACGACGGCCGGTGCCGGTATCACGAACGGCAGATGGATCTGCTTGAGGCGGTCGTCCGTGCGGATCCGCGGGATGCGGCGCTCCGTCGTCAGTTACTCGTCGCTCAGCTGGCCCGTGCGGACGAACTGCTGCAGCGGGATGAATATTCCACCGCCCAGGAGTCTCTGAATGCGGTCCTGCGAGGTGCCGAATCGGCAATGGCAGACTTTCCGGAGGATGCGGACCTTCGCACGCTGGTCGGCGGTGTTCACTGGTCACTCGGACGAGCATTGTACGGTCTCTCAAGCTTTCAGCCGGCACTGGATCAATTCAACCGAGCCGTGAGACTGTCCCCGTCATCCGAAGATCGAGCGATTCGCGCGCTGTGTCTGGCTGAGCTGAGAATGCCCGACGCCGAACAGGAGATTGATCTGCTTGTGGCCGAGAAGCCGACGAACGGCCCGGCCATCGTGGAGCTGCTGACGGCACGTTCCATCTTAATCTCCGGCAGCGATCAGCCGGAAGAGTGGGGGCCGCTGATTTCCGACGCCCGACAACTACTGACCGCGGTTGCTGACGCCGGACGCAGGCTTCGCCCAGGTACCATTCAGACACTGCGCACCCGCCGTCAACTGAAAGCGCTGAGGGACCACGCCGAAATCATGGAGCTGATTCGCCGTGTCGATCCGGCCGCGACAGCCAACTGAGAGGCATCGGCAGGAGTTTCCCTGGCAGGCATCGCGTCAGATTTCTGCGGCTTGCACCTGATGCTCTGACTATGGGGAACAACCCCCATTCAAAATTGCCGAAATTCTGACTTGAATTCGGTCCCTGCGAGCACGTAGATTGACCGCGTGAGCGCCCGAACGTCACGCCACCGGAGCACACGGTTTCTCGAATGTCTGAGCCAGCACCTACCGAATCGACGCTTGCCGTTCGGCACTGGCTGGAGCGTCACCGCGCGGGGGATGAGGCGGCACGGAACGAACTGATCAACATTTCCATGCGGCGGCTTCGACTTCTGGCTCGCACAATTCTCTCCGATATTCCCGCGGTCCGACAGTTCGAGGAGACCGACGACCTGCTGCAGAACGCCGTGGTCAGGCTGTGGAAGTATCTGGCGGTAAAAAGGCCCGATGCGCCAGTGGATTATTTTCGGATGGCGGCATGCATGATTCGTCGTGAGCTGATCGACCTGTCGCGCCATCACTGCAGCCAGAGGGGGACCGCTTTCAGCGATTCGTCGTCCGCGGCTGCGATCGAAACTCCTGTGCCCCGTGCCTCCGCCCCGAACCATGACACATCAGACCCGCAGACGCTGAGTCAATGGACGGAGTTTCACGAGTACGTTGAAAACCTTCCGGAAGACGAACGAAGCCTGTTTGACCTGCTCTGGTATCAGGGTCTGACGATGGCGGACACTTCCGAACTGCTGAATCTCCCGCTGCGATCGCTCGGTCGCCGCTGGAAGACCGCGCGTGTTCGACTCTACCGAGCCCTGCTGGATGATTCCCCCGGAAGCGACGCAATCCCCTGGGCTGCGGCGGCGAATGCGACTGAGCATTCTGCTGAGCGGCCTGGTTCCACCACGATCGAAGGTGGAGCTTTCAGGTGCGACAGTGTGCCACAGGCACACGACGCTGGGCCTGAGACGCCCGATTGCGGAAGTGCTGATTGAACCAGCGGCTGGACGCCGGGTGCCCAGCACAGACGTGCGACAATGACAGATCGATGTGGTACGTGGAGCAATCCGGAACGGTGCTCGGTCATCGCTTCTGTACGCACCAGGTCGGGGCCGTGGGTGGACTGTGCTTATCAGATGGTGCGAGTGCCCCTGATACCCAACGCTGTGAAGCATTTTGAATGCGGAAAAGCTGGGGTTTTCCGAATTGGAGGAATATGAGACAGGCCAGATTCCCTGACCACCAACTGAACCAATCAGTCAGAAAGGAATCTGGCCATGAGTCTCAGGAAACAGCAGAAAGCCGCGAAACGGAGAGACGAGCAGCAAGGACAGCAAGTGCGGGCTGTCAAAAACAGTAAGCTGTTCCGGGAACTGCTCGATTGGTTTCTCCCACCGGGTGAATTGTTTCACGAAAGTGAGTTTCATGGCAACGTCAAATGGGTCGCAGAAGAAATCATGGCACAATCGTTGATCTGGTCGTGGCAGGAAGCGACGAA
>SYLK01000600.1 GCA_005809115.1 Planctomyces sp.
GCGCAGGTCTGTTGTCCTGTCAGACCTCGATGCTGCTCATCAGCCGCTCAAATTCCATTCTTTGAGCCATCAGGGCGGCCAGCCGGTCGGGCGGATCGTCGTGCGCTTCGAGCAGTACCCATCCACGATATCCGGATTTCACAAGCAGTGAGAACAACTGATCGTAGGGGTAATCGCCCAGGGTGAGTTCCCGAACGTGTGTCGTGGCACCCAGGCGCTGCTTCACGAGTTCAAAGTTGCGAGCCAGACCAGCGCCTTCCAGGTCAACCTTGTTGGAATTCCAGCAGACGGCCACATTCGGGTGGTCAGCAATGTCAAAAATCGCCTTCATCACGGGCAGTTCGCTCGTACCTGCCCCGTGGGCTTCCACGCGAATCTGCTGGCCGTACTGCTGACCATAGGCCCCCACGACGTTCAGCGCCCTTCCGATCTGTGCAATGGTTTTTTCCCGAGGCACACCGTCGACGAATCCGTTGGGTTTCACCTTGACACCGGAGCCGCCGCAGTCGTGCATCAGCTGAATGTATCGCTTTGTCAGTTCGATGTTCTCCCTGACTGCGGACTCGTCGTTGTCGTGGAACTGGGCGTTTGATCCATAGCCCACGAGTTCAACGGGACTGTCCTCGAATCGCTTCCGGACTTCCGTGCGCTGCAGTGCTGACATTGCTGGTTCCACACTGTGCAGATGCTGCGTGCGCAGCTCCACACCGGCCAGCCCGGTCTTCTCACACGCTGCGATCAGCGAGGGCAGGTCCATGTCCCGGCCCCATTGGTAGGTGACCAGTCCGAATCGGATCTGCGGTTCCGCGGGACCTCGCAGAGCCGCTGCCGCGTCCACGCGGCGAATTCCTGTCGGGGCGACGAAGGCTGCCGCTGCGCCAAGCAGTGCTGCACCACGCGCCATGAACTCCCGGCGCGATGAGATTGGCTTCGGATTCTTCCGGGTCATGACTGGCTCCCGCTGCAGACGGACTGACGTCGCAAGAAAAGACCGCTCCGAGGTTTCCCGCGGAGCGACTGATTGTGACGGATCCGGGGGCAGGATGCGAGTCCGGCGACAGGATGTTCGTGGGTCAGGCCAGCCCGCGGCGGCGCAGTTCTGCCACGACGTGCTGCACGATCAGCGACACATCGCCCGCATCAGCAGCCTCCGTCGCAGAGCTGCCGACAGGACAGCCCCCCACCGGTTCATTCGTGAAACCGTGTTCGGCCAGCAGACACTGCAGTTCGCGACTCAGTGTCGTGATGTCCGTCCGCTGATCGTCGGACAGCGGCTGCCGTCCTCGTCCCATCCGAAATCCTCGGAGTTCCACCGCAGCGCGAAACCCTTCAGGGAATTCTGCCGAGTAAATCATGGTATCGAACAGCCGGATCAGGTCGAACTGAACACGCCGTGCCGCATCGATCTGGTAGCTGGTGGTCAGATCGTACAGCTTCCGTGTCAGCTCAGGGACAACGCCGGAACTGGCATTGGTTCCTCCGTCCGCTCCGATCAGCAGCATGGGCATCAGGGCGGCATCCCAGCCGGTCAGGAACGCGAATTCGGGCCGATTGGGCTTGACGGCCTGAATCATGCGGATCATGTGCGGGATGTCGCCGGACGAATCCTTGATCGCCACGATCTTCTCACATTCCTCGGACAGGCGCTGAATAGTCGGCACATCGATCGGGCTGGCGAACATCGGGATGTTATACAGCGTGACATCGATGGGCGTGTTTCGGCCGATTTCCCGGAAGTAGGCATACACCGAAGCAGGGCTGAGCTTGTAGTAGAACGGAGCCACGATCGCCACGGCCCGAATTCCCAGCGAGTGATAGTATTCACACGCTTTGATCGTTTCCTTCACATTGGCCTCAGCTGCACCCGCCAGAATCGGTACCCGACCTCGCACCTGGTCAGCAATAATCGCCAGAATTCGCCGGCGTTCCTCCGGCGTAAACCGAGTAAATTCGCCAGTGGAACCGTTCGGATACAAGCCATGCACGCCGCGGTCAATCAGCCAGTCGACGTATCGGCGGAGTTCCGCTTCGTTGATCTCACCCTGTTCAGAATAGGGGACCAGATTGGGGGTAAAGATTCCCTGAAGTCGCTGCTGAGCCATTGAAAAAGATTCCCTGTGGATGTCAGGAGGGGGATGACGACAGCAAATTGTTGTTCATGACTGCAGGCGACGAAAGAGAAAGACCTGAATTTTCGCGTTCAGTCTCATCCTCAGGGCATCGGGCGCGCCGGGGTTTCCGGACAGTGCGGAATTCGCCGGTCCCACGCCCCCCGACATCGCCCACCGAGCGTTCCAGGCTGCCGCAGGCGGGACCCCTCCGGTCGTTACAGTCGATTTATCCCGTCCCTCGGACGCGACCGGAATCAGACACGTGTCGCGCAGCAGACCGCGAAGAGTCGCCAGGTTGTCAGCAGGCTGAGACTTTACCGGACCGCACAGTAGCCTGAGGATCCTGCCGCAGTGGCAGAACGATGTGGAATTCCGCGCCAGATCCGGAACTGCCGGGTGAATGACAGTACAGCAGACCATGGTGAGATCGAACGATCTGCCAGCAGAGGCTGAGGCCGAAACCCAGACCGCGACCGGACTGACGACCGGAAAAAAACGGATCGAACAGGTGCCGACGAACAGGATCGTCATGGATTCCCGGACCGGAATCCCGCACGATGATCTCCGCCGCATGCCACTGCCGACTGACCTTCAGAATCACAGAAACCCGTCCGGCATGACTTGTCCCCCGTATCGCCTCAACGGCATTCCGAATCAGAAAACTGAGCAGCATCCTGACCTGAGTTCGGTCCGCTTCGACTGTCAGACTCGGCTCCGCACAGCGAAATTCCGCGGAAATTCCCCCGTCCTGCTGACCGGCCATCAGATTTTCGATGGTCTGGCGCGTGATTTCCACCAGGTCCAGCAGATGGAATTCCGGCTCGGGAGGTCGGGCGAACAGCATGGTGTTGCCGATCATGTCACGAATTCGCCACGCCTGACTTCCAATCGTCTCCAGCGCCTGCCTGCGATCAATGCTGGTTTCCTGACGCAGCAGCAGCTGGGTCTGGCCCACAATACTGCTCAGTGGATTGTTGATTTCATGCGCCGCCCCGGCAGCAAATTCCGCCATGGCGGCCAGATGTTCGGTGTTCGGAAACAGAACCGGATGATCGGCCGCCTGCCGCAGTACCTGCTGCAGGATCGCTGTCACCGGAAGTGAGGCTTCCAGCCTCGCTGCCGCAGCGGCGTCGTCTTCACTCGCGAAATCCAGAATCAGCGCCGCCAGCAGATCCGGCCAGCGGTGGAGACGACGGTGAAGCCCGAGAGCAGCCGGCGGAACCAGCC
>SYLK01000601.1 GCA_005809115.1 Planctomyces sp.
AGGTGTTTCCTGAACGGCATTTTTTTTGCGTATGACGGTTCGATCCACGCTGACTGGATCTCGCACTATGCCATCCGACTGGCGGCACGGCATCCGGCAGCGCGCCTGTCTGTGGTGCATATTTTCGATGGAGACCCGCGCGAGACCCTGCTGGAAGAGAAGCTGCTGCGAATCCAGTCGGAATGCCGGCGGCTGGGAGTGGAATTTGACGTGCAGCACAAACGACTCAGCGGGACCGTTGATCAGACGGTCTGTTCTGTCATACCTCCGGGCCCGGAAAGCCTTCTGGTCTGCGGCACGCGCGCCGAGGAACGGCGGCGCGGCTGGCTCAGTGGCACCTTTGCCGAGCGGATGCTGCAGGCGCGACACTGCAACGTCGTGACCATCCGCGTGCTTCAGCCCGGACTGCTGGGACTGCCCCGCAGAGTCCTGCTGCCGCTGTCCGGACGCCTGGACGAGTTCCGGTCCTGGCTGCCGTTTCTGCGTCTGCTGCAGCCGGATATCACACACCTGCAGATTCTGCATGTCGCGCAGGTCAGTGGTCGGCTGCTGCGGCTGCTGTCGCACGAACGGGCGGAACAGCTCAGGCAGACCGGGGAAAGCCTTTGTCTGGGAAGGGAGCAGGAACTCTCCAGTCAGCTGAGTCTGCCGAATTCCCTGATCAGTGCCAGCGTTGTGGTGTCAGACGATGTCTCGCGCGAAATCATGATCGCCGCCAACCGCTCCCGGTCACGGCTGATCTGCCTGGCCGCTTCTGATCGCAGCCTGACTCAACGCGTGTTTCATGGAAATCTCGTCGAACGTGTGCTTGAGTCGGCGACGTGTGACGTGGCAATCTGCCGGGGCGTCACATGAACACGCCGCGCGGACAGGTGCATGAGATCCCGGCCGACGAAGTGTTCAGCCTGCTGCGCAGTCGGGAGACCGGGCTGCACGACCTGGAAGTGATCCTGCGACAGCGTGAAGTCGGGCTGAACGAGCTGCAGCGACCATCAGGACTCCGCTGGGCAAAAGCACTGGCACGCCACTTCATCAACTTCTTCAGCCTTCTGCTGGACTTCGCTGCCGTGGCCTGCTTCGTCGCGGAGGGGATTCAGGCAGGTGAGGTGATGGCGATGCTCGGATGGGCGCTGCTGACCGTTTCGGTGATGAATGCTGTGTTCGCGTTTTTTCAGGAAATGCGGGCCGAACGGGCCATGGATGAGCTGCGGAAATTCCTGCCCCATCACGTGTCTGTCCGACGCAGCGGACAGGAGCAGCGGATTCCGGCGGAGCAGATCGTGCCGGGCGATCTTGTGCTGCTGCGTGAAGGGGACCGCGTACCGGCCGATGGGCGGCTGGTAACGTGTGAGGATCTGCTGCTGAACAACGCACCGCTGACGGGTGAATCTCGCTCACAGCCGATGACGACGAATGCGGTGTCCGGACGTCTGGCCGACAGCCCGAATGTCGCATTTGCCGGCTGCTCAGTGCTTCGCGGGTCCGGCGCGGCTGTGGTCTTTGCCACGGGGCATCGCACGGAGTTCGGCAAGATTGCGGCCCTGTCGCGGGACGTGCGACGTCCACCTTCCCCCATCGAGCGGGAGACCAGCCGCATGATTCGCGTGCTGACGGTGATTGCGGCAGCCATGGGAACAATGTTTTTTGCCTACGGTGTCGCGGCATGGCGCTCAGTGTGGATTAATCTGGTCTTCATGCTGGGGATCATTGTGGCCAATGTTCCGGAGGGACTGCTGCCGACGATGACGCTGGCTCTGTCCATGGCCAGCCTGCGAATGGCACGCAAACAAGTCCTCGTCAGAAGTCTGGACGCCGTCGAGTCTCTGGGAGCCATGCACGTCATCTGTACCGACAAAACCGGCACACTGACGCGCAACGAACTGACAATTTCTTCGATTGTCAGTCCGGCCGGGGACGAGCTGACGGCCGAGTCAGAGCCGTTTGGTGCGGTGCTGAAAATCGCCCTGAGCGCGTCCGAGGTCCGTGCCCGACCTGCCGCCGGACCAGGGGAACCTCTGGCTGGTCAGGTGATGGTCCCCCAGTGGTCGGGAGATCCGCTGGATGTGGCCGTTGCGGATCGCTGGGGCCAGCTGCACGGCGACCTGACTGAGATAATGGCCAGCACACGCCGCCACTTCCCGTTTGACCTGCAGAAGCGCCGCGAAGCCGGGCTGTATCAGGGCCGGACGGAAACACTGTTCGCCGTGAAAGGCGCCTGGGAGGCCCTGCGCCCACTGATCCGTTTCGTGACAGACGAAACATGCGGCACGGCAGCCGTCGCGACTGCCGAACGACTGGCCGCCGCTGACGTCGTCGTCCATCGGCTGTCGGGGCAGGGATGCCGCCTGATCGCGGTGGCTTCTCGTCAGCTGCCTGAGTTTCCTGACCCCGCCTGCCGCGAAGAACTGCTGGAGGAGGCGCTGGTGCTCCGGGGCTTCCTGGCGCTCGAAGATCCGGTCCGTGCCGAGGTTCCGGCTGCAGTGGCACGCTGCCACAGTGCCGGAATACGGGTGCTGATGGTCACCGGTGACCATCCCGACACTGCCATGGCGATCGCGCGTCAGTGCGGTATTCTGATGGCGGATCGACCGGCGGAGGCACAACTGATGCAAGGCGCGGAACTGGAAACAATGCGTGAGCCTCAGCTGGTGGCACGGCTGCGGGAGAATGTCACCGTGTTCGCCAGAACCACTCCGGAACAGAAGATGAAAATCGTGACGGCGCTGAAGCGGCTGGGCTGCGTTGTCGGGATGACCGGAGACGGAGTGAATGATGCGCCGGCATTGAAAGCAGCCGACGTCGGCATTGCCATGGGCCTGAGTGGCACCGACGTCGCCCGCGAAGCGGCGGACATCGTACTGCTCGACGACAATTTCGCATCGATCGTCGCGGGGATTGAAGAAGGACGATCGGTGTTTGCCAATATCCGAAAATTCACGACTTATGTTCTGGCCAGCAATATTCCGGAGATCGTGCCGTTTCTCACGTTCATCGTACTCCCTGTCCCCCTCGCACTGACTGTGATCCAGATTCTCTCAATTGACCTCGGGACAGACCTGCTGCCTGCCATCGGTCTGGGTCAGGAACCCCCGGAAGGCGAAGTGATGGATCGACCGCCGCGAAAGCTGAGCGAACGCCTGCTGTCATTTCCGCTGATGGCAGAGGCCTACCTGTTTCTGGGACTGATTCAGGCAGTCTGGTCGCTGGTGATGTTTTTCATCGTGCTGGTCCACGGCGGCTGGCAATGGGGACAGGAACTGAGTTCAGATGATCCGCTCTACCGCTCTGCCACCGGTATCACTCTCGCCACAGTCGTGCTGATGCAGGTCGCCAACGTCGTGGGACGACGCTCAGAGCAGTCGTCCGGTCTGGACATGGGCCTGTGCCGCAACTCCCTGATCATGTTCGGAACAGCCGTCGAGCTGATGTTTGCCTGGGCTGTCCTGTATTATCCTCCGCTGCAGAAATTTCTTGGTACCGGCTCCGTGCCCTGGCAGATGGCCGCACTGGCCGCGATCGGCGTCCCGCTGCTGTTCGGTCTCGACCTCGCGCGCAAGAAATGGTTCAGACCGCTGACGACCAGCTGAAACATCAGTGGGCCGGGTCTGACGGTCACGAAACCGCAGCGCTCCTGACCCGAAACAGGCGGCTGTGTGACGGCAGCCTGAGATCACAGTGTGGTCCGGCCCGCAGCTGGCCCGTGCAATGATTGACACGTCGGAACCCGTCCATAGAATCACGGCTCAGCCGAGAACGATTTCCGCGGGTGCCTGTCCCGGTTCTGCCCTCCCGGTTCTGCCCTCCCGATGTTGTCCTCCCGGTGTTGTCATGTCTGCCGAGAGTCCGGGGGGAGTGTTCCGTGCTGATTGATCGCGTCGAAGTCCGGGTTGTTGCTCCGCACGTTCAGAAATATACGTGGTCACACGACCTGCCCGAGCAGTTCATGACCAATACCATCGTGCGGATCACGACCGATGACGGCGCTGAGGGGATTGCCGGAGTCTCCAATTACACGTCGTTTGATTTTGATCGCTACACAGCCGAGACGATCAGGCATCTGGCACCGATCCTGCCGGGACGGAATCCGCTGCATCGCGAAGCTCTGTGGCGTGACATGTGGTCGCGTGTGTTTCCGTTGTGCCCGGGCGCGATGGCGGCGATTGACATCGCACTGTGGGACCTGCTGGGAAGGCAGGCCGGACTCCCGCTCTGGCAGCTTCTGGGAGGTGCACGCGACCGGATTCAGGCTTACGCCAGCACGCCGCTGCTGGATGATATTCCGGCCTACATACGCTGCGTGACGGAGATGCTGGAACAGGGATTCCGGGCTGTCAAGTTTCATGCATGGTGTCTGCCGGAACGCGATCTGGAGATGTGTCGCGCCGTGCGACGTGAATTTCCGCAGTCGGAGATCGCGTTCATGCATGACGCCGAAAACAACTATGATCGCGCCAGCGCCCTGAAGGTGGCCCAGGCTCTGGAAGATCTGGGTTTCACCTGGTTCGAAGCTCCGCTGCCGGACTATGACCTCGATGGATATCGGGATCTGAATCAGCGTGTGGGAATTCCCGTGCTGCCTTCCGGCAACTGGATTCAGGATCTTCCCACATTTGCCGCAGCGCTGCAGTCGGGCGTCTGGAAGACTGCGCGAACGGACTGCACGGCCTGTGGCGGCATGACCCCCGCCCGCAAAGCCATGGTGCTGGCGGAAGCTGCCGGAATGAACTGCGAAGTCATGTGCTGGGGCAATACTCTGATCTCCACGGCCAACCTGCATCTGATGCTGGCCTTTCGTAATGCCACTTACTACGAACAGCCGATCCCGTACGCATCCTACGAGTACGGCATGCAGGATGTCATCCGCACGCAGCCCGATGGCTTCGTCTATGCGCCCACCAGACCCGGCCTCGGCGTGGAGATCGACGCCGCAGCCATGGACCGGGCGACCATCTGGAAATGGGAGTGCCGCAGGACCTGAGATCGTCTGAATGACTTGACGTGGATCGACACTGCAGGCTGAGGAATCGATGAGATGCTGGTGGGATATGTCAGTAACGAAAGCTATGTCGCCCTGAGCGATGTTCTGTTTGAATTCCGAGGCCCCTGCGGAGTCATCACCGCGCGATCCTCAATCTCAGGCGCTGTGCGGGCGGACCTGGCTCCCGGTCCGTACGAAGTCGTTCTGGGACGTGAGGGCTATGGGTCCAGGATCGTGCGGATCGATGTCCATGAGCAGGATCCGTACCACTTTCGCCTGCTGTCCGACGGCCTGCTGGGCTATATGTGGCCCAAATGTGTCAGATCCGGTGAACTCGCTGAGTTTCGGGTGCATGCCGTCGAGGAATACGAGCTGGAACTCTGGAGATACGGCGGCACGAAGGAATTCATCCGGCGAATCGGGACATTCGACGAGCATGGTCCGAGGGCCACGATGCAGATTACACCGGATGGCGACTATACGCAGACCGGCGTTCAGTGGAATCGGCATGGATATCACAGCAGGGCTCTCAGCCAGTTTCTGACCGCTCCCGCGCGAAGCGGCCTGTACTATCTGCACGCGCGCAGCAGATCGGGACGATTTTTCACGTTCCCATGGATTGTCGCGCCGCAGGCACCAGCCTCTCGAATTGCGGTCCTGGCATCTGATATCAACTGGAATGCATACAACAGCTTCGGTGGTCGCAGCA
>SYLK01000602.1 GCA_005809115.1 Planctomyces sp.
CCACGAATCTGGTCAATCTGCGGGATCAGTTCCGGAATGCCGCGAAGTCTGATGCTCCGATTCCCGGTTATACGGATCTGATTGTGCGGCTGACGGCCGTCGCACTGCAGGCTCACCCGGACATGAATTCGCGGTGGGAAGACGACGCCATCGTGGTGTGCGGCAGCATCGACATTGGAATCGCCGTCGATGCCCCGGCGGGCCTGATCGTTCCGGTGCTGAGGGGGGTGGACCAGCTCAGTCTTCGCGCCGTCTGCGTGCAGACCGCGCGGCTGGCGGAACTGGCCCGCACCGGACGTCTGACGGCTGCCGACACGCAGGACGGAACGTTTACGGTGACCAGCCTGGGAGGGCGCGGCATTGACGCGTTTACTCCCATCATCAACGGCGCGCAATGCGGAATTCTGGGAATCGGCCGGATTCGGCGAACTCCGGTGGTGCGCGATCAGCAGATTGTGGCACGCGACCAGGTGGTGCTGAGTCTGACGTTTGACCACCGCATCGTCGACGGAGCCCCGGCTGCGGAATTTCTGGCGACACTGGTGAAGGCTGTCGAGAACCCGGCGCAGTGTCTGATCAGTCAGGACTCACGCTGATTCGGGAAACAACCCACCTACGAAAGGGCTGCTGTCCGTGTTCTGGGCCAGGTCGCTGCTGTTCTGGAAAATCGTGGGCCTGTATGCGCTGCTGACACTGGTCGCGGTCTCGGGGCTGCTGATCGCCCTGAATGTGCAGTTCGATCAGCAGGCGGAACAACTGCATCGGGACGAAGCCCTGGCACTGGTCGGCACCTTATCGCAGGCGCTGGACTCAGCACAGGACCGGCAGGCGCTGCTGGATCGCTGGCAGGGTGACCTGCTGCATCTCGATATTCGAACCTGGCTGATGGACGACGCCCTGGGATCTGTGGTTCCTGTGACCGAAGAGATGCCCGATCATCCTGTGGTTCGCGCCTGTGTGCGGACGGCGTTGCGGGGCGGTGAGGCGATCCGCTGGCTGCCTGCGGGAGACCGTGACGACGGCCGCCTGGTCGTGGCACGACGATATTCACCGGTCACCGGTCCGGCGCTCGTGCTGCTCATGATCAGCAGTTCCGAGCGGTATCGCGACGAGGCGGCAGAGCGGATTCGTGCGGCCACCCGGGCTGCGGCAGTCACGTGGCTGGCCGGGCTGATCTGTGTCACGCTGATCAGCGCGGGCCTGGTGCGGCCACTGCGCATTATCCGGGAGAATCTGGGCGCGACGGTCGAGCGAACGCGGCGCCAGGACTTGCTGCTCCGCGTGTCCGACAGAAAAGACGAGCTGGGGGATGTGGCCCAGGGGTTCCGTATGCTGGATGGAGACCGAACGGAACGGATCGCGGCGCTTGAGCAGTCCGAACGGGTGTCCCGTGCGAACTCTGATCTGCTGAGCGCGGTACTGGATTCGATGGTGGAAGGTGTCATCGCGATTGATCCGCAGGAAAGAATTCTGTTTCTGAATGCGGCGGCACGCCGCCTGCTAGGCATGAGCGCAGCGATGCAGGCGGGGCACCGCATCTATGAGGCCGTCCGCGTTCCCGCCCTGCTGGAAACCGTCAGAGATGCTCTCCTCACTCGCGAATTGCAGTCGCTGGAGTTTCGCATCACTCGCAGCGGGTTGTCACTGGCGATGGTCGTGAATCCCATCCGAAAGGAGTCGTACCCCGGCGCGGTGGCTGTGATCCGCGACGTGTCGAACCTGCGGCAGCTGGAATCCCTGCGACGTGATTTCATCAGCGGTGTGTCGCATGAACTGAAAACGCCGCTGACCGTGATTCAGGCCTGCACCGATACGCTGCTCAACGGTGCGCTGGACGACCGCGAAGCCGCACTTCACTTTCTGACCCAGATTGATCAGCAGGCCGATCGGCTGTTGCAGCTGATTCTGCGAATGCTCCAGCTGGCGCGCGTCGAGTCGGGTGAAGAAGTCTTTCAGCGTGAGCCAGTGGACATCGATCAGGTGGCGGACGTCGTGCTTGCTTCGTTCCGGCCGGTGGCGGACAGTCTGGGCGTTGCGCTCGTCCGGGACGGGGCCAGTCACCTTCGTGTCAGCGCGGATCCTCAGGCGCTGCGGACTGTCATCAGCAACCTCGTCGACAACGCGCTCAAGCATACTCCGGCCGGCGGCACGGTCAGTGTGCAGCTCTGTGAGGAGGCGACAGGCCGCTCTGTCATCGTGCGGGACACGGGAGTCGGCATCCCTCAGGAACACCTCGGCCGGATCTTCGAGCGATTCTATCGCGTGAATCGCGACCGCTCACGGGATCGCGGCGGATCCGGGCTGGGTCTGGCCATCGTGAAGCACCTCTGTCAGACAATGGACGCCGAAATTCACGTACAGAGCAGCCCCGGGAGGGGAACGGAATTTCGCGTCACATTCCCGCCGGAATCACCCGGCGAGAATGACTGAACATGCAGTCAGTATTCCTGAGCGATGAGTGCCTGGCAAGTCTGTCGTTCACGTGATATTGTCCTGAAGTTCATCAGGTCTTAACAATTCTGCATTGGAATGGAGACAGGGAAGGTTCCATTTCTGAAGAGGGGCAGAGTCGAATGAAAACTGGGATGGCGGCAGTTGCTGCCGCGATACTCGCGTTGCTGGCTGCAGGTTGCAGTGTGGAGAATGTGGAGCGGACGGAGTCGGACCCTGCAGCGGCAGGCTCCAGTCAGGATATGAAACGCATCCAGGTCAACGGGTCGAGCACGGTGGAGAAAATTTCATCGGCGATCGCGGAGAGTTTTGAAGCGCAGTTTCCCGGGGTGCAGGTGGCTGTGAAGGGTCCAGGCACCGGCACGGGGTTCAAGGAGATGATTGCCGGGCG
>SYLK01000603.1 GCA_005809115.1 Planctomyces sp.
CGACGTGGAGGATGGTCCGGACTTTTACTCCCTGCTGTTCGGTGCGACCATCGGAATGATGCTGATGGCCAGCGCCAACAATCTGCTGATGCTGTTTCTGGGTGTGGAAATGGCCAGCGTGCCAAGCTATGCCATGGTCGGGTTTCTG
Source organism: Planctomyces sp. (assembly GCA_005809115.1). Lineage (GTDB taxonomy): Bacteria > Planctomycetota > Planctomycetia > Planctomycetales > Planctomycetaceae > F1-80-MAGs062. The sequence goes on from SYLK01000603.1 coordinate 149, forward strand.
AAGGGGCGACGGTCGAGCAGCGAGGCCGCCCTGAAATACGTGGTGTACGGCGCCGGAGCCGCCGGGGTCATGCTCTATGGCATCAGTCTGCTGGCGGGAGTTCTTGGAACCGGCGACATGTCCCTGCTGGCCGCCCGGCTGTCAGAGGCTGCTGGCGGAGCATCCGCCGGACTGGATGATCCCGAGATCCGTACGGTGGCCCTGGCTGTGATGCTGATCATGGTGGGGCTGGCTTTCAAATTGTCTCTGGTCCCGTTTCACTTCTGGTGTCCTGACGCATTCGAAGGCGCTTCGGCTGAGGTGGCCGGTTTTCTGTCAGTGGCTTCGAAAGCGGGTGCCTTCGCGCTGCTGGTTCGCCTGGTCCTGTCACTGAGTGGAGGTGCCGGAACCGCGGATCTGCTGATGGCCTTCGGCGTATCCCTGGGCGTGATTGCCTGTATCACGGCAACGTTTGGCAATCTGGCTGCCTATGGTCAGACAAATCTGAAGCGACTTCTGGCTTATTCGACGATTGCCCATGCCGGTTATATGCTGATGGCCGTAGCAGCCCTCCTGGTCATGCAGAACAGCGGTTCGCCCGCGAATTTCGCGAAGGAGATCAGCCAGTCGGTCGAAGGTCTGCTGTATTATCTGGCGGTTTACATGTTCATGAATCTGGGTGCTTTCGCCGTGATTGCCCTTGCACGCAATCATACGTTCAGTGAGGAAATCGACAGCTTCAGGGGTCTGGCAGGCCAGTCGCCCGTGCTGTGTATCTCGATGCTCGTCTGCCTCATCAGTCTGGTCGGGATTCCGCCGTTTGGTGGTTTTTTCGCCAAGCTGATGATCTTCGCTGCCGTTCTGAAGGCTGGCGAAGCCCACTGGTTCATGTATGTCGTGCTGGCATTTGGCGGACTGAATACCCTGCTGAGTCTGTTTTATTATCTGCGGGTGCTGAAGGCAATGTTTCTGGAGGAACGCCCGGCCGGTGCTCGCAGAGTTCCCGTGCATTGGTTTTCCGCAGAGGGTTCCTACGTCTTCGCGCTGGCCGTGTTTGTGCTGCTGCTGGGTGTTTATCCCGAAATCATGCAGGGACTTGGTACGACGGCCAACGCCGCCGCGGAATCACTCGTTCGTCTGTCAGCGATGTAAGGCCACGTGTTTTCAGGGCCAAATCGGCATCTCCGAGGCTCTGGTCTGGCTGAATGTTCTTCCCTGTGGCACCGGTTAATGATGGCAGGTTGTTTGATATGGTCGGCCAGGACAACGAACCTGTACTGAACAATGTGCTGATTGCAATGGCACGCAGCTTCCTGCAGTATGTGTCAGAGAGCTGGCCGTGGGTGCCTGGCGGAGCCGCCGCCGCGACCGTGGAAGAGCAGGTGCGAATGATTGCGGCGCAGCAACGCCAGGGTGTCGGCGATCTGGTGGAGCTGCTGACGGAGCGAGAACACTTCATCGACTTCGGTTCGTACCCCACGGAATATACCGACCTGCAGTTCCTGTCTCTTGAGGCACTGATGGAGTCTCTGATCAACAGTCAGCAGTATGTGTGTCGTTTGCTGGCCGATGCTGTTGTGTCGCTGAGAACTGCCGGTGACGACGATGCCGCAGACCTGGTACAGACGATCGAGCTGCGGCAGCAGGATGCCGCCGGGGCACTGCTGGAACTGCGACAGCAGCTGCGAAAGGCTGTGCCCGTCTGAGTGGCGCAGCGTTTGCGGCAGACCAAGTTCGGCGCTTTGCGCAGACAGGTCCGCCGCGGGGGGCTCAGACAGGTGCCGAAGCGGTGTTGGCGCTCAAAGCTGGCAGACCCAGCAGTTCCCGCACCCGCGGATGGACGACTGCACCGCCATGTGCGGACAGGGTTTCCCGAATAATTTCATCGGTGTTGTCGAGCTTCAGAACACCGGCTTTGATCATCGGCAGCAGAAACGTGGTGATGTTCCGGCTGAACATTTCGCTGGCATGCACCGGGATGCTCGACGCCAGGTTGACAGGGCCCACGATCGTGACGCCACCATGATCGATCGACTGGCCCGCTGCAGTCAGCTCGCAGTTGCCGCCTCGTTCTGCCGCGATGTCAACGATCACAGATCCGGACGCCATCGCTTCGACCATCTCGCGCGTCACCAGCACGGGGGATTTCTTTCCGGGAATTGCCGCGGTTGTGATGACCACGTCGCAGCCCGCGATCACCTGCTTCATGGCCTCACGCTGTCGCCGATAGAAGTCATCGCTCATCTGCTTCGCGTAACCGCCTTTCGCCTCCGCATCGTCCGCGCGGACATTCAGCTCCACGAATCGAGCCCCCAGGCTTTCGACCTGCTCGCGGACTGCAGGACGGATGTCGTAGCCGGAAACGACGGCGCCCAGTCGCTTTGCCGTCGCAATGGCCTGCAGCCCGGCCACCCCGGCACCGATCACCAGCACTCGGGCCGCCTTGAGCGTGCCTGCGGCGGTCATCATCATGGGAAACATCCGCGGCGCTGCCGTCGCTGCGAGCAGCACTGCACGGTAACCGGCTATCGTTGCCATCGACGACAGGATGTCCATGCTCTGCGCACGCGTGATCCGGGGTACCAGCTCAAGCGACAACACGGTGGCACCCCGGGTCGCAGCCTCCGCGATGGCCTGCGGACACCAGAGCGGTTCACAGCCAGCGATCAGGAGCTGCCCCGGTCTCAGCAGGTCCAGATCGGAACGCCCCCGATCTCCACAGGCACCCAGTGCGCGGACCCGCAGCAGTATCTCTGCCCGCAGGAACAGATCCTGACGAGAGCTGGCTAGAGTGGCCCCCTGTGCTGCGTATTGCAGGTCCGAGAATCCGGCAGCAGTGCCGTCACCGGGCTCCAGAAGCACCTCGACGCCGGCTTTCCGCAACGCCGGGACCGACGATGGAACCAGCGCCACGCGACGCTCGTCCGAATCAGACTCCCGGGGAACCCCCGCGACCAGACTTTGGGTCATGATCTGTATTCTCTCCTGCCTGTTGCGGCACCCGGCCTGAAGACGAAGGCACGAACTCTCAGGAAAACGTCCGGATGATCTTGTGTTTCACCCTGCAGTTATATGAGATTCGCGGGTACAACTCCAGACCGACCGCCAACGCATGATTCTGCCGCCAGATGCGGTGGTGTGTCGCGGTGAATGCTCTGTCGCGGAGGACACTGTGCCACGGAGAATGTCATGTCGCAGGACCCGTCAACCATGATGGTCAGTATTGGAAAGTGTCGCCTGGAGCTGCTCCAGGGAGATATCACGCGGCAGCAGGCGGACGTGATTGTCAACGCCGCCAATTCTGCACTGGCCACTGGCGGTGGTGTCGACGGGGCGATCCACGAGGCGGGTGGCCCCGCAATTCTGGCTGATCTTCAGGAAAAGTACCCTGACGGATGCCCGACCGGCAGCGCTGTCGTGTCAGTGGCCGGTCATTTGTCGGCCCGGTACGTGTTTCACGCGGTTGGCCCGATCTGGCGCGGCGGACGCCACCAGGAACCCGCGCTGCTGGCGTCGGCCTATCGCAGCTGCCTGAAGCAGGTGATGGAACTGCAGTGTCACAGCGTTGTGTTCCCGGCCATCAGTACCGGGATTTATGGATATCCGCCGGACCTGGCCGCCAACAATGCCCTGAAGACGACGATCGATTTCCTGAAGTGGCACAAGGCCCCCGAACTTGTCCGCTTTGTACTTTACGGCAGCGGGGCGTTTGGCGCCTGGGCACGCGCGCTGGAAGATCTGGTCCCCCGATGACGCAGCCCCCGACCATCCAGCCGATGATTCGGCAGTTCACGGCGTCTGACGGCTGCCCGCTGCATTTCCGCCACTGGCGGGCCGTCCAGGTCAAGGGGCTGATTGTCGCTGCCCACGGCATTCAGAGTCATTCCGGATGGTACGAATACTCTTCCAGCAGACTGGCTGCTGCGGGCTACGAAGTCTATTTCGCTGACCGACGCGGCTCGGGGCTGAATCCTGACCGCCGAGGCCACGCCGATCATGGACTGAGGCTGATCAACGACCTCCGGCAACTGATCCGCCTGGCGCGGCGAGAGCACCCGCGGACTGAAGGTCAGGCCTGCCCCCCCGCGCTCACACTGCTGGGGCTCAGCTGGGGAGGAAAGACCGCGGCCGCGGCCGCGGCCGTGGCGCCACACGATGTGGATCGCCTCGTGCTGCTTTATCCGGGTCTGATTCCGCGACGGCAGGCGACACCCTGGCAGAGCCTGCGGCTGTGGCTGTCCCGAGAACTTGAATTGCGGCATCGTAACGTGGAGATTCCGCTGAAGGACCCCGCCCTGTTTACCGGCAGCAGGGAGTGGCAGGACCGCATCGCCAGCGATCCACTGTCTCTGCATGAAGTCACCACCGGGCTGCTCAACGCCGGACGTGATCTCGATCAGCTGATTCGCCGACACAGGAACAGTCTTCAGCAACCAGCCCTGCTGTTACTGGCGGGCCAGGATCAGATCATTGACAACGCCCGCACACGCGCTCTGGCAGCATC
>SYLK01000604.1 GCA_005809115.1 Planctomyces sp.
GATTGTCCAACATGTCATGAGTTCGGGGCTGAAACCTATTTCCCGGCGTGGTCGTGGAGAGCCGCGGCGGTCCAGGCAGCAACAGTCACCGGACTCGTGTTTGTGATCCCGTGACCTCAGACAGCAGAGCAAACTCGCATCAGCAGGCAGTTCAGGTCTCACAGCACATCGCGGTCCGGGTCGTGCAAAATCACCTGGCGAGTTCAGCGGCGCCCCGGGACAGAGTGCGGAGAAACTCGACTTCGTCGCCACTCAGCGCGCGATTGAAGATCGTCAGGTCGTCGAAATCCCCGATAAAGCTGAGTCCCAGCATGATGGCCACCTTATCGGGATCCCAGTCAAACTCGAGTTTTCTCCGCAGCGTTCCCTGGTGAATCCCGTGGAGATAGAACGAGGCCGAGGAAATTTCGTCCCCACTGGCGTTGACGTCCTGAAACGTAAATGCCACATGCGTCCAGAGCCTGTCGTTGAATGCCGGCCTGAGCACTGGAACCATTGGTCGCAGTTCCGGGGGAAACTGTTCCCAGGCGATATTGTCCGGATTCCACACGGACATTCTGGGGAACATGCCGAGCCGGCAGGCACGCGGGAGCTTTTCGTCAAAGTCCACCCACATTCCGGAGTCATTCCACGCTTTGTCCGTGATCTGAATGGGGTCACTGTAACCAGGCTTCAGACCCTTGTCGGGATCAAGCCGCAGCCAGAACGAAACCGTACCGGACCAGTCGGCCCGGCTGAACGGGATGTTGCTGCCGCGGAAATAAAGTACCTTTCCTGCGTTATCGCCAAATCGCAAGGCACCTCCATACCGCCCGCCATCGGGAATAATCGTCACATCACTGCGATGATTCCCGGGCTGTGACTGTGTCCGCTCGTAGGATTCCGCGGTAAAAATGCCCGGTTCGGCGCCGAGACGTGCATCGAATCCCGAATCAAACGGTGCGTGAAACACCAGCGCCTCAGCCAGCCGTGCACGTGGTTCCGTCGCACGCGCGGCCATCTGGCCGAAGATCATCAGCCCGATGGCGAACAGAAAACAAAACCCCAGTGGCTGCGGCACAAACGGGCGGGGCATCAATGGCTGCGGCATTCTAATGTTCCCTGATCGGACGCACCAGGACCGGCGACCGTTATTCGGCCGGCTGAGGATTTGTGCCGGCGGCGGCGCTCGGCTGAATACATTCGCGGGCCACCTGCCGGGCGGCCCGATAAGCGTGTCGAATTGTGAACAGTCGAGATTCGATCTGTTCGGCGGAAAAATACTTGCCGTGATCGCTCGTGGGCAGGCCGGCGAGCGACAACGTGAGGGGCAGCAGGTCGAGGAACTCGCGGTAGCGGCGGCTGACTTCAGAATGATCGGCCATATTCGAAACTTGCCCAAAAAACCGACGATGGATGCATCAGGGCGATGGACGACGACCATTGTACTGCTTCAGAATTGCATCCGCGGCTCCGGTCGGCTTTTCAGGATCCTTTGTTCCAGAACTGCCCTTTGGGGCTTCCGTCCTGGCGCCGGTCGAAGCGGGATCGGGCAGAGCGATGGCAGCCTGCGGCTGGGTCGTCGGAGACGGAGTGGCAGGCGCTTCGGGCATTCCGGGCATCGGGAAGCCAGACATGGGCTGCCCCATCATGGGAGGATACATCTGACCGTAGCCCGGCATGACATGCTGATACGGATACCCGCCATACATGCCACCGGGGAAACCCATCGGCTGCATCATCTGTGGCGGGTAACCGTATTGAGGCGGCATCATCTGACCGGGCGGCATCACCACGGTGTCCGTCGCCGGAGCTGAGGGCGGCTGTGTCGCAGCCTGGACTTCGGCAGGAGCGGGCGCGGCAGCAGCCTGTGGGACAGCCACTCCAGGCACGGCGGCGGGCATCTCCATCAGTGTCTGGGATGAGACCTGCGTATCTTCCGGTTTCCCGCTCAGGTTAAATTCCGAGCTGGAAGAGGGGTCAATGGACTTTCCGGCCGCGATCGAAAAGCGAAACTCCAGGTTCCCGATGACCACATGATCGCCGCTGGCCATGATCGTCTCTTTCTGGATCCGCTTGCCATTGACAAAGGTTCCGTTAGTGCTTCCCAGATCACGCAGTCGCACGGCAAAATCATCAATACTGAAGATGCAGTGGTGACGGCTGACCATCTCGCTGTTTGGGCGCAACTGACAATCCTGCTCACGCCCGATCAGGAACTTCCTCCTGTTCAGCGGTATCACCTGTCCGGTATGTTTCCCACCAACGACAGACAGTTCGGCCGCGATCATATGTTGTTCACTCCCCGAAACCTGCAGAATTGCGTCCGAAACAGACTACCCCGTCCATGATCGTCGCACTCTCAACACACCCCTGGACTACCGAATTCAGACCCGTCACTTCCTGACTGGCACACTGCAGAATTCCAGGATTCCTCTGCGAAGACCACAGCAGGCCCCACGGAGATACGCGGGAGCTTTCGACAATCGCCGAGAGGTGATTCAATCCGCACGTCGAACACTCACTGCACCAGACAGGTAACACTGACGGGAAACGTCATTGACCGACGCGGGTCTGGCGACCGTTTCAGATCGCAGTCTCTGACAGACAGATCTGCAGGACCATTCAGTACGCGACCGGCGGGACGTTGTTGCAAAATCATCATCCAATATTCCCGGCCACATTGCAAAGGACTTCTGCCAAATTTTTTTCTTCGGCACTGTAGTGCCTCTGCCTGACCGACAGGCTCAGTACCGAAGCAATCTGCTCCGGCAGCGCCGCCACAAAGCTTTCCTCATTGAATCCCGGACACAGTTCCACAATTCCGGGCAGCTGTGGTGTCAGCCCCGCAGTTCGCAGCAGGATGCTGCCGTGCTGCAGGACCGTACCGCGCCGGCGTCGCTGTGCGCTGCCTGCGATTTTCCGCGTCAAGGCCTGCGGTTCGCCGCTGGTGCAGACAATGTCGTTGGGATCCTGGCGAAGGAAACACAGGAATGGCTGCGCCGAGGACGGCAGCCCCGACGGCAGCGCCAGACCGGTCACCGGGAGGCCGCGCGGGACGGACGGAGAATCGGGATCAGCCGAACGCAAACGGCACGGCAGACCACAGTCCTGCAACAGTTGCACAATTGCTCCATGAATCCGTGCGTAGAGACGAACCGGGTCAGAATGGAGCGGATGCCGGACCGGCACAACACAGGAATACGTCAGCTCGCGATCATGCAGAATTGCTCCGCCACCAGTCAGGCGTCGGACGACTGGCAGCGAGCCCGGCAGAACGTCGCGGCAGGACACGGGATCCTGAAAATACCCGACAGTCACGGTGGGCTGACTCCAGCGGTAGACGCGTACGACGCAACCGGGCGCATTCGAAAAAATCTGCAGCAGTGCGGCATCGAACGCCATGTTCACAGCGCCTGAGCGGGCATGTTCATCCACAATCAGGTCGCAGGGCGTAGTGACGTCCTCGCTCAGTCGAGGTGCCCGAACTTGTCCAGGGGAGCCCTGCCGGAATGGCATTTCAACAGTCATGCGGCGTGTCCGGCGAAGGTTACTTTTACCGGCGGGCCCGCGAAGGCCCTCCGGATCCTGATCAGCAGTCCGGTGACGACCAGCAAAGGACCGGTTTTCTCGCGGCGGAGACCTCATCTGGTCGGGACACGGGAGTCTGGTGCGGCGCTGAGTTCACAATCTCGGGATCCTCATGGCAGATTTCCCGAACCGCGCTGGCGAAGGCGTCCAGTGTCTCCATGGACTCGGTCTCCGTCGGCTCCATCATGAGCGCTTCTTCCACGACGAGCGGAAAATAGACCGTGGGCGCATGATAGCCAGAGTCGAGCAGGCGTTTGGCGATGTCCATTGCAGTGATGCCGCGCGTTTCCTTCAGAACCCGTGCGCTGGCCACAAATTCGTGCATGCACCGCTTTCCGTGCGGCACCTCAAGCACATCCGCGATCTGACTGAGCAGATAATTCGCATTCAGCACGGCGTTTTCCGAGACCTCACGCAGCCCTCGGGCACCCAGCGTTCGGATGTAAAAGTAGCCTCGCAGCAGGATTCCAACGTTGCCAAAAAAGGTTCGCACCTGACCAATGCTGTGAATCGGAGTCGTCAGTGAATACCGATTCCGATCGGGATCATGCGTGACAATCGGGCTCGGCAGAAAATCCGCCAGGAAGTCGCGGACCGCAATCGGTCCTGCCCCCGGACCACCGGCACCGTGGGGTCCCGTAAACGTTTTGTGGACATTGAAGTGCATCATGTCGCCGCCGAAATCGCCAGGGCGGGCCTTGCCCAGAATGGCATTCATGTTGGCTCCGTCGATGTACACCAGACCTCCCGCCTGATGCAGGATCTCTGCCACGGCAGCAATTTCCGGCTCGAACAGTCCCAGAGTGCTGGGGTTCGTAATCATGAACACGGCCGTGCGGTCATCCACCTGATCCCGCAGTTCGCTCAGGTCCACGAAGGCCCCGGCTCCACTCCGGAGCTGGACGCAGTCGAAGCCGGCGAGGGCCGCCGAAGCAGGATTCGTCCCGTGAGCACTGGCCGGGAACAAGACCCGACGACGATCCTCGCCACGATGCCGAAACCAGGCGGACGCCGTCAGCAGAGCGGCCAGCTCGCCCTGCGCCCCGGCCGCCGGATGGAGCGAAACCGCCGGCAGGCCGGCGATCTCGGCCAGCATCCCCTGCAGCTCATACAGCACGCTTAACAATCCCTGAATCTGGTCCTCCGGCTGGTAAGGATGGCTGTGTGCTGCCTGTGTCAGCCGGGCCAGTCGTTCGTGCCGCTTGGGATTGTACTTCATCGTACAGCTGCCCAGCGGATAGAAGTGCGAATCCACACTCATGTTGAGCGTCGACAGATTGACGAAATGCCGCACAACATCCGGTTCAGCAATCTCAGGCAGATCCGGCGCTTCCCCGGCCAGAAATGCAGCGGGCAGCGGTGGAAATTCCTGCACTTCAGGCACGTCACAGGGCGGATAAACGACGGTTCCACGTCCGGGTCGGGACATTTCAAACAGGATCTGCGTGGTTGTGGGGTTTCTCATTGAGATCTCGGCGCTCGTGTGGGCATCGGGAAGCACGACCCCGGGGCAACTCGACCGGATTCTCTGATCCCGGGGAATTCGGGGCGGTGAAGGGGGACGCTGATGTGGTCGGAGTGTGATTGAAATCCTGTCACTGGAAGCTGGTTCAGTCCGTCGCAGTGTTCAGGGCCTCTCGCAGGGCAGACTGCAGCCCGTCGATCTGAGCCTGCGTCCGTTTTTCCGTCACCGCGACGATAAAGCAGTTTTCCGGCTGCGGAATCCCGCGAGAGTTCCGATCCCCCAGCGACGGTCCCGCGTTGAATCCTCGGCGGGCCAGCTTCGGCAGCAATCGGCTGGCTGGCATGGGAGTTCGGATGGCAAATTCACGGAAGAACGGCTGCTGAAAACACAGTTCCACGCCCGGAATCTGCGACAGCCTGGCGGCCGCATATCTGGCCTTCCGATGGCACAACTCGGCCAGCTGCCGCAGTCCCTGTTTTCCGATCACTGACAGAAATACCGCAGTCCGGAGCGCCATCAGCCCCTGATTCGTGCAGATGTTGCTGGTTGCCTTGTCGCGACGAATGTGCTGTTCTCGTGCCTGGAGGTTCAGCACATAACATTCACGGCCTTTTCGATCCGTGGTACGCCCGATCAGACGTCCGGGCATCTTTCGCAGAAACTCCTGCCGGCATGTGAAAATCCCCAGCAGCGGACCGCCGAACTGCAGCGGAGTTCCCAGGGGCTGACCTTCTGCCACGGCAATGTCCACGCCATAATCGGCCGGCTTCTTCAGCAGCCCCGGACTGACGGCGTCAAACGACAGGACCGCCAGCGCTCCGGCCGCATGAGCCACCTGTGTGATGGCCGCAATGTCTTCCAGGCAGCCGAAAAAATTGGGCTGCTGCATCACGACGGCACACGTGTCCGGGGTCGTCGCGGCCGCCACATCGGCGGGAGAAATGACGCCCGATGCGGACTCGATCACCACGATTTCCGTCCCGGACCGAGCCAGATAAGTCTCCAGCACGCGCAGGTATTCCGGATGCAGCGTGCCGGCTGCCACAACTCTGCCGTGGCGGCTGGTCGCGCGGATTGCCATGAATACGGCCTCGCTGAGTGCGGTCCCGCCCTCATACAGACTGGCATTCGAAACGTCCATTCCCGTGAGGCGGCAGATCAGCGACTGATACTCGTAGAACGCCCGCAGCGTCCCCTGACTCGCTTCGGCCTGATACGGGGTGTAAGCCGTATAGAATTCTCCGCGCGAGGTGATTTCATCAACCACCGCCGGAATGAAATGATCATACACCCCGCCCCCGAGAAAACAGACCGGTGCCGGCCGATCGAAGTTTCCCAGGCGGGATTCCATTTCCTGCTGCAGCGCCAGCTCGGACATGGCTTCGGGAAGGTTCAGTTCGCGGGTCAGCTGCAGCGGACCAGGAATCTGCTGAAACAACTCATCAACATGGCTGACCCCGATCTTCTCCAGCATCTGCTGTCGCTGTGCGGGGGTGTCAAACAAATA
>SYLK01000605.1 GCA_005809115.1 Planctomyces sp.
AATTGAACAAATTGTCTGGTCAGGGAAGCGCAGCGCCCCTGACCAGAGTCACGCTGGTGTGTGACAGCGGCTGGACCTGAATGTTTCGTTGTGGCCGTACAATTGCTGCATGAAATCATCGGCCAGCTGATGAACTGATCGAGCGAATCAGAATTCGAGGCACAGGATTCATGCGGCCGAAGTTTTCATGAGTTTGTTCAACTGATTTTTTGGCCGGTCCTACGGGCGTCACTGACCCGAGCTGTTGGGGGACAACATGCAAGGTGCCATCCTGCGCGGCGGCGTTCCGTACGCCCGGCAGCTGATCGTCGTCGCGCTGATCACGGGAGCGTTTTCCACTCCGGTGTCAGCCGAATCGCAGCTCGAAGAAATCGCCGAACGGGCCGGGTTTCGGATCATCGCACAGGGCGAATCCACCCGGGAATCCGAGGCGCGGGCACGATCCCGAGTGCCGCTGAATCGCATGTCCGGCGCCGCGCGGCAACGCGCCCTCAAGGTGATGGATCAATGCAGTCAGTTCCGGCGTCTGCCGGAAATTCAGTATTCGGCGGATCCGGCACTGTACCAGTACCTTGTCAGGCACCCCGACGTCGCGGTGAGCACCTGGCGCGTGCTGGGGATTTCCCGATTCGAAATGTGGCAGACCGGACCACTGGAATACGAAGCCGCCGCCGTCGACGGAACGGAAGGTCTGGCCGATGTGCTCTACCGGGACCATGAACAATGCATCTTCGTCTGCGAAGGCAGCTACCATAACCCGCTGCTTCCGAAACCACTGGAAGCATCGGCACTCGTCTGGTTTCGCTCGGGTTTCACTCCAGCCGACGACGGAACCTTCCTGGTCACTCAGAAAGCCGAAGTGTTCGTCGCATTTCCGTCCCAGGGACTGTCCGCTGTGGCACGCATTCTGACCCCCGTGACGAACTCCATGATGGACCGCAACCTGCTGGAAGTCTCACTCTACGCCAGCATGATGTCGCGTGCCGTCCGGGATGAACCGGAATGGATCATCCAGCTGGCCCGACAGCTCGAGGGAGTCCTGCCGCAGCGGTCGACCGAACTGATCACCATCGCCCGGCAGGACCGGTCACCGAGAATCCGGCCCGAGCAGAAGTCGACGTCGCAGAACGCCTGGCCGCATCGCGCTGTCGTCATGTCAACCGGTATCTCGCTGTTCGAACCGCCCAGACCCGAAGATCTGGCTGGCGCATCCGGAGTCACCGCACCTCCGGACCCGCCGGCTCCCGCGACAGCTCGCGCCGCAGCGCCAGCCAGATCTTCTTCGCTGTCTGTTCCTGCTGTTCCCGCGAAATCCGCACCCGCCGCAACTGCGGCTGACACTCCCCGGATCCGCGCTCAGAATGTCGCTTCGCGAACTCAGAAGTCCGAAAACTCGCCGGCCGAAAAAGACCTGTTCTCACTTCAGCCCACGATCCTGCCACCTGACACCAGACAGCAGTCCGCGCCGACCGGGAACTGAACGTCAGCCGAGCGGGCCGAGTGTCCCGGGCAGTCGAGACTGATCGTCCCGGACAGCGGGCACCGGCAACGTTTCCGGAATGCTGATCAGGCCAACCACTGGTCAGGCCAACCACTGGTCAGGCCAACCACTGGTCAGGCCAACCACTGGTCAGGCCAACCACTGTTCAGGCCAACCCTGACGCGCGTCACTGCACGGACGCACGTCACTGCACGTTCAGGCGCGTGGAAAACATGCCCATGCCGGGATTTCGCTACAGTCTCAACGCCAGTACGATCAGGACTACGCCACTGCTGCTGCAGATTACCGCGGCGGCAGAGGCCGGGTACGAAGGGATCGAGCTGTGGCACAGCGACATCGATCTGTTCCTCCAGCACGGTGGAACTCTTGCCGATATTCGCCGGGCACTGTCCGATCACGGATTGCAGGTACCATCCACGATCAGCGTTAAAAACTGGTTCGAGGCGCCGGACGACTCGTTCCCCGGTGTGAAGGAGGAAATTCTCCGCAGGTTCGAACAGGCGGCCGCCATCGCCGCAGGATTCATCGTGGCCGGACCTCCGGCCGGACGGGCTGATCGCCGCAACGGTGCCCGTCGCTATCGCGATCTGCTGCAGATCGGCCGCACCTTCGGGCTTGTTCCAGCCTTCGAATACCTCGGCTTTGTCGCAGATCTCTGTACGATCGAGGCCGCGGTCGACGTGCTCAACCTGTCCGAAGATCCGGATGCCTGTCTGGTCCTTGACCCATTTCACTGCCACGTCGGCGGCGGTTCGATGAGGTCCGTCGCAAAACTCCGGGCAGCGCAGGTCGCCGTATCACATTTCAACGATGCACCCGCGGAACCGGCCGCGGCACTCCAGCGCGATCCGGATCGAGTCATGCCGGGTGATGGCATCCTCGATCTGAAACTCTATTGCGATCAGCTCCGTCGGATTGGTTACACGGGTTTCCTGTCGCTCGAACTTTTTCGTCCTGATCTCTGGGCTCAGGATCCAGCAGAAGTCGCTCGCCGAGGACTGGAGAAGATGCGGGCGGCCGCGGAGACCTGACGACTGCGACACGGAAAGTCCTGGCACCTCTGGAGGCGGTCTCTCAGCCTGACACGCAACTCAACACAGATTGTTCAGCCAACCCATATATCCCGGTCGATCATGTGGCACAACCTGCACATCGGCGGTAATTTCCGGGGCTGGGCTGAATCTGCGTCCCGCTGTGCACTCGAGGTCTGAAGACTGCGTAACTTGAATGAATTTTCCACCGAATGCTCACGTCGCGCATTCCCGAAGGCCGATCGAATCAGATAACGGAGGTCTGACGACTGCCAACCGGACTTTGACTGCCAACCGGACTTTTGCAGTCTGGCGCCGCCGATTACGGGGAAGTTACGAAACCGTTGTTCTCATCCTGGCTCTGGTGTTGTGGTTCAGCTGAGAATGCCAATCGAGTCACAGAACGGTGCGGTTCTGTGCCAGGAGAGTGTTGTGACGTATCTCACTGGTTTCCTGCCGCAGGACGCGGTGGCGTATCTGCAGTTTGCGGAGGGCGACACGCGCTTCCCGATCCGCCCGATCCCTGTTGGCGATTTTCTGGTTGGCAGCGGCGGAGACTGCGACCTGCGACTGGGCGATGCTGTTCTTCCGCCTCTGCATTCCGTGGTGCGAATCTCCGAAACCGGGGCATCCTGGACGCGGCTGGTGAGGCAGCCGGAGCTGATCGTCAACGGAGATGCGGTACGTCAGTCGGAACTTCACGACGGCGATATTGTGGAGATCGGCCCGTTTCGGATGCAGTTCCGTTTCGCGAGGGACGCCGCATCATCTGCGGGCGAGCATTCGACAGCAACGACCGGTGTGTCCGAACCGGAAGTCGCTGCCCGGATGGGCGCTCTGGAGCTGGTCGAGGCGATCGAGCGTGAGACCGTTCAACTGACGGAGCTGGATCGCGCGCTGCACGACGGACTGAGCGAGCTGCTGGTGGCCGTGCGCGAACAGCGGACGGCAGGACTGGTCGCAGGGGCTCCCGCGGACAGGCCGACCGAGGTCACCCGGAATTTCGGAGAAGCCCTGGAAATTCTGCGGCTGCAGACGAAGCGTCTGGAAACACTGACCGAGGTGGTCGAGCACGTCGTCACTCAGCAGGGGCTGCTGTCCGAATCGCTGCGTGTGCTGGCGGAGCATCTGGCGGCCTTTGCAGTTCAGCAGTCGCCATTGCGCAGAGCGGGATGACCTGAGGGAAGTGCGTGGTTTGTCCTGCTTTTCGACGGCATCGTCCGGCTGTGCTGCCGCGCCTCAGAAGTTGGGCACACGCCGCGCTGCCTCCGCACGAACCCCCCGGGGATCCCAGGTCACTTCCCCGACGGTGAAGCCGAAACCCAGACTGATTTCGGATTCGGCTCGGCGTGCCCATGGGGTACCGGCATGATCTCGGACGACAGCCAGCAGCCGATCGGTGGCTGCCTTCTCTTCAGTCACGACCATCTTCAGGTACTCGTCGCGTGTCATTTTCAGTTTGAACGTGCTCTTCAGACGTGCAAACTGATTATCATCGGGCACGATCGTGGTGCGTGACCAGGAGAAACTCCAGCGGTTGGAGGCGGGGTCCTTTGGTGCCGGCATCTGATTCGCATGGTTGTCCAGCGCCAGCAGAAACTGGTAGAGTCTGAGCCGAAAGATGTAGAGTTGAGCGATGGCAAGGTCATAGGCAGCGCGCCAGCGCGAGGATGGTTCGGCCGCTCTCAGCGGTCGCACCCGCTCCAGCAGGCCGATGGCCTCTTCCGTCAGCAGCATCGCTTTTGCCGCCCGCACAACCTGCGACGCAGCTTCGGCGCGGAACTGGTCCGGAGGCAGCGGATAAAGGTCGCGACGAATCACCAGTTCCGGATCGTGAACCTGGAACAGCAGCTTGTTCTCGGACGGATTGAGACGTGCGATGCGCTGCCAGATGGTTTCACGGAAGTGACTGGACGCTCGTTCGCGAAGATATTCCTGCCGCGACAGCAACAGCGGCTGGTACTCGCGCATGGCCAGGAAATCATATTTTCTCCTGTCATTGGCGCCCTCGCCGACGAGAGTCTCTTCTTCCCCGGGCAGCACAAAGAAAATGCCCCCGGTTTCCTTGGCGATTCGCACCTGTTCGTAGGAGCCAAAGCCGGATGACTGCACATCCCAGCGTTCATGCAGCCCGTTCCACTGCAGACATTCCGGGAATTCCGATTCCGGCCCCCGGCGGATGGTCAGCCAGAATTCCTCACCCGTCGGCTTGTCGATCCAGCGCTGACGCGCGTAGGGGTAACCGAACGTGCTTTCCCGACTCATGAAATAGACGGGGGCACTGGCGGACCGGGCAGCGGCCAGTGCATCTTCCACGAATTCCCCGTCGTCGCCCGATTCATCCGTGACGACAATCACAGCCAGCTTTCGCTTGCCCCGGAGCGCGTCCTTCCGGCAGACATTCACGATCTGCGCCAGCGACTGGCACATGTTTTCCTTCCCGGTCGGATCCACCGGGATCCTGTCGATGGCCTCCCGAATCTCGACCTTATCTGCCGTGGGACGCGGAGTCAGTTCATGCACCTGCTCGCCGAAGCCTGCGACCACGGTCAGCAGCAGCTCGCTGCCCCGCCGCAGGTTCTCGTCCTGTGCTGCCGCGATTCCGAGTTCTTCATAGACTCGCAGGTAGTTCTCACGGATCTCCCGGCGATCGTCGACCATGCTTTCGGACTCATCGAACATCCAGATGACGGTCACTTTCTGATGCCGCATCATCCGAATAATTTCCTGGGTGATGATGCCCATCGCTGCGCCATAGCCATCCACCATCGCCCCGACTTCGCCCGTGATTTCACCTTCTCCCAGTTCGGTGGCAATGGCATCGTCTGTGGGCAGCGGCAGATCGGTGAGCACCGGACGCAGGTTGGCTTCCTTCATCACCTTCGCCTCCTGAATGTTCAGCGGGGCTGCCGACGGCTGAGCTGCCGCGCCGACCGTCGTCTCCAGAGTCCCGCCGGAAATCACATTCAGCGATTCCGCCGGATCAGTCCGCAGATCCAGGTCCCGAATGATCTGTTCCTGCGCCACGTCCTCAAGGAACATGCTCTCCAGCATCGTTTCCGGGACCAGTGACGGCACCACAACCGGGATCAGCAGGAGTGTCAGGATGACGATCGTGTGAATGACCAGAGATACCAGAAACGATGGCAAGGTCCTTGTCAGCTCTGTCACCGGAGGATCTCCACAGTCTGCGCCGTGCCGAACACTGCACCTCCA
>SYLK01000606.1 GCA_005809115.1 Planctomyces sp.
CGTCTGAAACGCCTGATTGCACTGGCACAGCAGCACGACGTCGAACTCGTTTTCCTCGCCATCCCCATTGGCCGGGATTACGAGATCGATCCAGGCCTTTCCGCGGTAGCCGGAATGTTTCAGATTCCGCTCATCGACGGCCGCCAGGTTCCGGGAATCACTCACGATCTGTTTCCGGATGGTTACCATATGAACTCCGCTGCCTGTGAACGTTTCAGCAAGTTTGTTGCCCACGCCCTGGCTCAGTCTGCCCGCAACGACTCAACCATCCCTAGGGGGACACGGCATGTGCGCCTTGCAGGCCACCGGAACGATCTGACGCGCATTCAGGACCCGTGACACAGGTCGTGGAACATCCGCAGGAAA
Organism: Planctomyces sp.; assembly: GCA_005809115.1. Taxonomy (GTDB): domain Bacteria; phylum Planctomycetota; class Planctomycetia; order Planctomycetales; family Planctomycetaceae; genus F1-80-MAGs062. The sequence goes on from SYLK01000606.1 coordinate 367, forward strand.
CCATCGGACAACTGAAACAACCACTTCTTCAGATGACCGGGGTCAGCCCGGCCGGAGTGACGAGCTGCCCGGAAAAGCCGCAGATTCATGGCCAAGATCGTTCACTTCAGCTCAGTCCATCCGACGTTCGAAAACCGGATCTTTCACAAGCAGTGCGCTGGCCTGGCTCGGCATGGTCATGAAGTCATTCTGCTGTCGCCGCATGAAACGGCAGAAGTGGTTGATGGTGTCTCGATCGTGCCCGTCTTTCGGCCCGCCAGTCGCCTGGCCCGCTTCACCCTCACCGCCTGCGACATTGTTCGCAGGGCTCTCGCCGCAAAGGCGGATCTGTATCACTTTCACGATCCGGAACTGATCCCGGCGGGACTGTTTCTCCGACTCTGCGGCAGGCGCGTGATCTACGATGTCCACGAAGATCTGCCGCGCCAGATCATGCACAAGGAATGGATTCCGGGAGTCCTGAAACCCGCCGTGGCCGCCGTCGTGGGACTCTGTGAATCCGTGGCCTGCCGGATGATGAGCGCCCTCGTCGTGGCCGAACCCGTCACGGCGCGACGCTTTCGCGGTGCCCGCCGGATCGCCATGATCCAGAACTTTCCGCGACTGGAGGACTTTGGTCTGGTCGATCAGTTCGTGCCGCTGAATGAGCGGCCCGCCGACGTTGTGTACATCGGTGCCATCACGCGTGCGCGCGGTGCACGCGAAATGGTTCAGGCCATCGCTCGAGTGCCTCCGATCCTCAGGGCCAGACTGCTCCTCGGCGGAAGCATCGATGACGAACTGCTCCAGGAACTGCAGCGGCTGGACGGCTGGAAATCCACAGACTACCTCGGAGTCCTGTCGCGCTCTCAGGTTCTGTCGGTGCTGAACCGGTCCCGCATCGGCCTGGTCGTGCTGCACCCCACGCCCAAATACCTCGAAGCATGGCCCACCAAACTCTTCGAGTACATGATGATGAAGATGCCGGTGATTGCATCCAATTTTCCCCTGTGGCAGGAAATCGTGGAGAACGCGGAATGCGGCTTCACTGTCGATCCGACGGATCCGGCGGCGATCGCAGAACTGATCACCCGACTGCTGTCAGATGCGCAGGCTGCCGCTGCCCTCGGCGAACACGGTGCGAACTGCGTCGTGGAGAAGTACAACTGGTCGGTGGAAGAACAGAAGCTGCTGGAACTCTATCGCGCGGTGCTGGCCCCCTGATCCTGACCGACCGGAATCAGCTTTCGACACGCTCAGCGCGACGGAGCGGCGTTCCGCTCCAACAGAAGACTCGTTACCAGCCGCAGATGCGCGGGCAGCCAGACACGGCAGGTGGCAACCCCGTGACCCAGCAGGCTGTCCTCCACCGGCATGTTCAGCAATGTTTCGCCGGATGGCTCATATTGCACCAGAAGATTCAGACCATCCGCGTGACAGCGAGTTCCCGTCTTCCAGCGGGCACACAGCCGGCGAATTCCCTCCGGTCGAATCAGCTGCAACTCCGGAGTGATGACCGGCTCCGCCAGCGATGACTCCAGGAACTCCGTCAGCCGACGACAGGCGTTCATCGTGACGGGTGCCATAACATCGGTTCCGGCGATGGCAAAGGTCTGCACCCAGTCACCGTACCGCGCCGTCAGAACGTCGCTGATCGGGATCGGCGGAAACAAAGGTCTGGTCCGTTCCGGCTGCTGCTGGTCATAGTTCCGATGGTGCAGAATGTGCACCAGAGCACGGCAGCCGTCTGTGTCCCAGCCATACCGGACGGGAGTTCCGAATGTGACGATGGCGATCGCGCGGGCCAGAGGATGCGGTGAAGGAGACTGCGCGAGCAGTTCGCGAACTTGCTGCCAGTGCGGTTCCGGCTGCGGACCGGCAGCGTCAAAGAAACGCTGCACCGATTCCCGATGATTGGCCAGCAGATTGGTCAGCAGCGCGAATCCGTTGCCGGCATGAGAATGGCCCCACAGCAGCGCAATGCGGTCTGCCGAGAATGACTGTGCCGCCAGATGGTGCAGCAGCCGCACCGCCAGATCCGCCCGGGCCAGATGATGATTCTGGCTGGACCATGTCGGTGTCAGGATCTCCACCGCGGGGTCTCCCCCCAGCAGCTGCGCAAAGTCATCGAGATAATCGCGTGTGAAGTTGCCCACGTCGCCCGTCAGGCGACTGGTCAGGTGCGGCAGCCGTGTGCGGAGGGAATCCGCCAGGCTCTCGACAGCCGAACCGGCTCCGGGAATCCCGGCCCCAGCCGACTGCAGTGCCTCCAGAACTCCCAGGGGATCGTCTCCCGTAAACGTGCCCGGGACCAGGATGATCCGGCCGATCCGCAGGTCCGTGTGCAGGCGCCACAACGGAATCTGTTCACCAAAAGCTGTGGTCAGCTTCCGGATGACAGGGCTGATGTTCGGCTGTGTGGGGTAAGCCTGGTGCTGAAATCGGTTCTGCGATGCCATCGGAGGCTCATGCTTTCAGGGTGTGTGCATTGGCGTCAGGCGATCGGCAGCCCGATTGACTGTCTTCCGGCTGCGCGCCAGGCACCGGCTCGGAAACGGTCATGTTCCCCAGAGTCATCCGGACTTGTTGTTCGACCATCGTGCGATACCTGCCGCCCCGGGCCATCAGTTCGCCGTGTGTCCCCGTCTGACTGATGCGACCGCTCTCAATCACCACGATCAGGTCCGCACCGGCGATGGTACTGAGGCGATGGGCAATCACGAAACTCGTCCGCCCCCGCATGAGCCTGGCGAGACTCTGCTGGATCAGGCGTTCGCTGTCTGTGTCCAGGTTACTGGTCGCTTCGTCCAGAATCAGCAGCTTTGGATCTGCGAGGATGGCGCGGGCAATCGCCAGCCGCTGCCGCTGTCCTCCGCTGAGCCGGATGCCGCGTTCCCCGATAATCGTCTCCAGCCCATCCGGCATGCGGTCAATGAATTCCGTGGCGTTCGCTGCGTCGGCCGCCGCCCGGATCTCCGCGTCCGATACATTGCGTCGAGCATAGGCGATGTTCTGGCCGATCGTCCCGTCGAACAGAAACACGTCCTGCTCCACAACACCCAGAAGTGAGCGAAAGGATTCCACGTCGTAGTCACGCAGATCACGGCCGTCCAGCGTCACACGCCCGGCCGTCGGGTCATAGAATCGGGCCACGAGATTGCTGAGCGTGGTCTTGCCCGCGCCACTGGGCCCCACCAGCGCGACCGTCTGACCAGCCCGGACGGACAGCGAGACACCGCTCAGGGCTGGCTGGTCAGTGCCGGGATAAGTGAAAGAGACGTCTTCAAACCAGATGTCTCCGGCAATCTCCTCGCGCCGCACACGCCTCAAGGCTGCGGTCGACTGCATTTCGCGAGGTTCCTGCAGCAGATCCAGCACACGATCCAGTCCGCTCAGGCTGTTCTGAAACTGCGTGGCGCTCTGAGCCAGCGCCGCCAGCGGTTCCAGCAGCATCAGCAGATACACGAGAAACATCATCAGATCTCCAGTGGTCATATGCCCGTCCAGAACACGCCAGCCACCATAGAACAGCAGTCCCGCACTGGCTGTCGGTATGAGTGCTTCCCAGACCATTTCCACGACACGCATCCACCACCACGCATAGAGTTCCTGACGAGCCATCAGGTTGTTTTCTGCCGTGAACCGCGCTGCCTCCCGCTTCTCCCGACTGAACGCCCGCACGATCCGCATGCCCGCAAACGCCTCCGTCGCCC
>SYLK01000607.1 GCA_005809115.1 Planctomyces sp.
ACATCCGTCTGGCAGAACAGGTAGAACTTGATCTTGGGTTCCGTACCGGATGGACGCACCGCGATTTGTGCTCGGACGGGATCTGTGGCTTTCGTTCGAAAAATCAGCATATCGCCGCGGGGCCCAGGAATCATGCTGGCGGTTGTTCCGGCGGGAATTGCGGTCTGCTGACCAGTTCCGTAATCACAGACGTCAGTCAGACACAATTTGCCGAGGTGTGATGGCGGAGTTTGCCGCAGGGCCTGCATCAGTGCGTCGATTCTGGCCTTGCCGGTCGGGCCTTCGCAGGAGATGGACTTCTGGGATTCGCAGTGATAGCCGCACTTCGTGTATAGTTCGTCCAGCTGATCGGTCAGTGTCCGGCCGGCGCAGCTGAGTTCCGCCGCAAGTTCCAGAATCAGCAGAGCAGCTACGGCCGCATCTTTGTCACGGCAATAGTCACCGGCCAGGAAACCGATTGATTCCTCAGCGCCGAAGACAAAGTGGTCTGCACCCTGTTCTTCGATAGTCTGGGCGATGTATTTGAAACCGACGAGCAGCTGCCAGAAAGCTCGGGCACCGTGAAATTCGGCCGTCGCCCGGATCAGCGGGCTGGTCACGAGCGTCTGGACCACATAATCCTCGGAAGAAAATCGCCCGGCCTGTTTCCGTTTTCGAAGCAGAAAGTCTGTCAGCAGCGCACCGACCTGATTCCCGCTGAGGGGTGTGAAGGAGCCGCTGGCGTTTCGGATCATGACGCCCAGACGATCCGCATCCGGGTCGGACGCCAGGATCATCTGTGCCGGATGACCGGTCTGCCGGATCCAGGCCATCACCGGGTCGAAGACTTCGAGATTTTCAGGATTCGGCAGATGATTGGGGACGTTGGGGAACGCACCATCCGGCGTGCGGTGACCTTCGAAGATGGTCACATATTCAAACCCGGCGCGACGGATCACGGCATAGACCGAGGATTCTCCGACGCCATGCAGCGGCGTGAATACCGCGTGGATCTGCCGGCTGGTCGACTGGCTGAGTTTCACGACCTGATCGATGTATTGCCGGTCGATGTCGTCGACCAGCATGACGATCTGGCCGCGGTCGACAGCGTCTTTGAAATTCGTTGAGGGAATTTCATCGCACCGTTCGACTTCCCGGATGATGCCGTGATCGTGCGGGGGGATGACCTGTGCGCCGTTACTCCAGTAGGCCTTAAACCCGTTATCGCCGGGGGGATTATGCGACGCGGAGATCATGACTCCGATGTCGCACCTGAGCTGTCGTACGGCGAACGACAATTCCGGAGTTGAGCGGCAGTTTTGAAACAGAAATACCTGAAGTCCGTGGGCGGCAAGAGTACACGCTGTGAGTCTGGCGAACTCTGGCGAGCGATGGCGAGAATCGCAGGCAATGACCGCCGCCCCCCCTTCCGTTCGTCCGGTGGATCGCAGATATCGCGCCATTCCGTCAGCGGATTCTGCGATGGTCCGGTCGTTGATCGTGGCCGGGCCAAGTTCCCCCATCGGGCCCCGGCGGCCGCCGGTGCCAAACGGAATTGACGTCCAGAAGAGAGATTCCAGCGTTGTCCAGTTTTCCTCCTGAATCAGCTGGCTGATTCGGTCACGATAGCGCGAGAGGCTGTCACGCGTCAGCCAGGTACGTACACGCGCGGCAGAATCGCTGGTCAGTTTTCCGGATGCGACGGCGTCCGCGATCCGGTCCTCAGGGTACGGCTGCATCGTGCGTCCTCATTTCTCTTACCCGGCCCCTGTTCCGGGAAATGCTGGCGTCTGGTGGTGGCAATCAGGCTCTGGCCGGGCACCCCGGTCCGAAACGTCGTGTCGGCCCCAGGCGGCGGTGGTGTGTTGCCTGGAGATGATGCGCCGAAACCGCTGTGATTTCGAGCACTCCGGCTGACGGGTTCGGAAAAAATACGAATCAGGAACGAGTTCCCAAAAAACGAAAGATCCTCGCGATCCGGCGTTTGACATTGTGCACGGGTGAAAACATGATACGTCAGGGTGCGGGCAACCGTCGGTAGCCATGCATCCGTTCCTGTCTCAGTCCTTCGACATGTCTACTTCAGCAGCCTGTCAGCTTCTCGCAGTCGCGAGGTTTCCTTGAACAAAAACGAGCACCTTGTCGGTCGGTAGCGTTGCCCGCATGCGGATGTCTGCCATTCCCGTTGTGGGAATCACCGGAGGGATTGGTTCGGGCAAGTCGTCATTGCCGCGCACCGTGACCAGGTTTCGTTTGCATATCATCGACGCCGATGCAATTGCTCACAGTCTGCTGCGGGAGCCTGACATGATCGGGCAGATCGTGCAGGAATTCGGTACCCGCATACTGAATGCCGATGGCCAGATCAGCCGTGGGCATCTGGCAGAAATCGTGTTTGGAAACCGGCCGGAGCAGCAACTGGCTCGACAAAGACTGCAAGCGATCCTGCATCCGGCGGTGCGAAAGGAGTCTCTCAGGCAGATACAGGCAGTTCCACAGGACGCGGACTGCATCATTCTGGACGCCGCTCTTCTGCTGGAGGCAGGCTGGGGCGATCTTTGTGATGCATTGGTGTTCGTGGATACTGCCCTGGCACGACGGCAGGACCGTGTTTCGAGCAGCCGTGGCTGGTCGCGCGACGAACTTGAGCGACGCGAACAGTGTCAGTGGCCCGTTGATCGCAAGAAGCAGATTGCTGATTTTGTTGTTGATAATTCCGGAACAGCCCAGGAGTCTGGTCGGCAGTTCGAAGAGGTGCTGCAGGCCGTGCTGACTTCATTCCGGACTCAGGATTCAGCCTGACTGAAGAATTCTGAATCGGCAGTTCCATTCGCTCCCGTCCAGCTTTACCACCTGACCCGACCCGACCCGACCCGACCTGACCCGACCCGACCCGACCCGACCCGACTCGGTCACCGGAAATAGTGTCTGCTG
>SYLK01000049.1 GCA_005809115.1 Planctomyces sp.
ACGCCATTATGGTGTGACGGCCCACGGTATCACCTTGTCCCAGGAACAGCTCACACTGACACGTCAGAAAATTCAGGACCAGGGGCTCCAGCAGCAGGTGACCGCAGAGCTGTGCGACTACAGGGATGTCGCCGGACAGTACGACCGGATTTCCAGCATCGGCATGGTCGAGCACGTAGGTATCGACAACATGCAGGCCTACATGAAAAAAATTCGGTCCCTGCTGCCGGACCGCGGGATTTTCCTGAACCACGGGATCACGCGACCCGGCAAAATGTCACTGAAGGCGTTTCGTCGACTGTCTCCGGAACGCCGCCTGCTGGCCAGATACATCTTTCCCGGGGGCGAACTGGACCACCTGGGCCATATGATTCAGTCGATGGAGTCCAGCGGGTTTGACGTGCACGACGTCGAGGGCTGGCGGGATCATTATGCGCTGACGTGCCGTCACTGGTGCCGACGACTCGAAGCAAATCGATCGGCCGCCATTCAGATCGTCGGACCGGAACGGTTCCGCATGTGGACCCTCTATCTGGCAGGCTGCGCCATGGCGCTCGGCGACGGCAGTGCCAGAATCTATCAGACGGTGGCCACGAAACACGGTTCTCGAGGCGTGTCGGGAATGCCGGCCACGCGAGAGCATCTGTATCGTCCTGACTGTGCCACCGAGGATACAGCCAGGACGCGGCGTCGCGCTGCCTGACAATCCGGAACGACAGCGCGTCGGCAGCGCGTCGGACGATTCAGGGAACCGGCGGAGCGGACAACGCCGAACCGGAGGCTGAAACCCCGGCGGACGCCGGCAACTGTGTGCGCACGCCCGAGCTGATATCCGATGGCTCCGCCGACTGTCGGAATTCCGCAACAGGTTTCGACAGCTCCTCCACCGGTACCGACGGGAACGGCGGAAGTTCATCCACGGAGACTCCGGGGATCAGACCATCACGGGCAACTGGCAACCAGCCTTCACTCGCCTGAAACGGTCTCGGACTGAGCTGAAACGATGTGACGCTGCAGGATCGCGGCTGGAATGATGTGTCGGAAACCCACGACGTATCAACCCAGGCCAGATCGTTCAGCTCAATCGCATTGCTTTCCTCACTGTCGGCGCGGTTCTGCCAGAACTGTCGCCATTGAAAAAAATCCAGCCGGCGGCTGGAGTAATCCAGAGCCGCTGTTTCGATCTGCCAGTAGACACCAAACCGGTAATACAGATTGGTGAACCCGTTCCACGACAGTGACGTATCTATGTCCTCGACGAACGAATTGCCCTTCGACTCCACCAGACGGCCGCTCAGGGCCGATGATGCATAAACACAGGCTTCGCTCCGGACTGTCAGGTGCGGCAGGACTCTCTGAATGCCCTGTGCCGGCACGCCATCCGTATCGTTCATGAACAGCAGCGGTCCTGCCAGCAGAAACGAAGCGTGCTCAAGGGACAATTCGAGTTTTCCCCTCACCTGTGGATATCCCGCACTTCCCAGCGCTCGCACAAAGGCACCTTCCAGAGCGAAAGCGGAATTCTGCACGCGAATGCGCCCCAATGGCTGGCCGGAAATTCGGAATCCATCCACTTCACCCCGACAGACGACGCGATTCAGCGTAATCAGTGTCTCGGATCCCGGCACGTCATCCGATGCGGCAGTTCCATCCGCCAGATCAAATACACTCATGGGCTGACCGATGCGATTATCGCAGTCCAGCGTCACATTCTCGAGCTGCACGCGACTCGGCCCGTCCAGCCGGAAAATAGTCCAGTGATCGGCACCGGAAGCGTCTGACGCCTTCATCCGCAGGTCCACATCACGGATCGTGAGAGTCCCGCGTCGCAGCGTGAACATGGCCGCTTCTGCCAGCCCGTGACTGTTCCCGCCCGACAATTCGAGTGTCGGACGAAATCCCTCGTCCGCGCGAATAATCAGATTCATGCCCACGATACGCACCGGGGGCTGACGCGGGATTTCGCCAAAGTCGCCGTTGTATCGCAGCAGAATCACGTCACCCGATTTTGCATCGGCGATCGCTGCCTGCAGCGTCTTCTTCGAATGCCGCAGCCCGTCTTCGGTCTGCAACAGGAAAGGTCCGATCGGCTGGGTGACACTGTCGGGTCCGACAGCCAGGGCTTCCCAGCCATCTGAAAACGTCAGAGGAACCTGCAGGATCGCCGGCGACAGGACGCTGAATGTCACGGCCGGAAATGGGAATGGTATGGAAGTCTGACCCGGCTGCTGCGGATCCGGTAACAACGTCGCACCATTGCTGCCCGCTGCCGCCACAGAATTACCCCCCGCTCCGCCCCCGCCCCCGCCCCCGGAGCCGGCTGAGGCAGTCGTGCCGGTCGCAGCAGCAGACGGACCGGCCGAGGAAAACCCGGTCCGGGATTCCGCTGCCGCACCGTCGTTAAACTCGCCCGCTGCGATCGGCTGCCCCACAGAGCCCTCCGGAAACACGACCAGATCACTCGGCGCGACGTCGCGGATTCGGTCAAGTTGCAGAAATACTGCGGTCAGACAGATCGCCACGACGGACATGAAGATCCAGATCGCTCCGAGTGGAGTTCGGGGGCTCAGGTTGTCCACACGCCGCCAGACAATCCCTTCTGCCGGAATACTCCTCAACCCCAGCAACTGGGCAATCCGCAGCAGATCCGCCATCAGGAATGCTGGCGCCTGATAACGCTGGTCGGGACTGTTGGCCATCATCCGGCGAATCACGGCCGACAACTCCGGTGGCACCGCAAGGTTGATCGAACCAGGATCCGGTGGCGACTTGGCCTGGTGGTCCAGCAGCTTCTGCAGCGCTGTGCCCTCGGGATATGGAGGATGCCCGGTGACCATATGGTACATCGTGCATCCGAGCGAATAGATATCACTCCGTATGTCCGCCGACCGGGGATCTCGAGCCTGCTCCGGAGCCAGATAGTCGAATGTCCCCAGCGTCGTTCCAGCAACCGTGATGTCACCAATACTGTCCGCCACGTCCCGCCGCGCCAGACCCAGATCAACGACCTTGACTCGCCCCGCTTCGGTCAGCATGATGTTGGACGGTTTGATGTCCCGATGCACAATACCCGCCGCAGCGATGTGGTTCAGCGCCAGCGTGGCCTGAATCGCATAATTCACCGTCTCCCCGACACTCAGTTGTCCCTTCTCCTGGATCAGATCCCTGATCGTCCGACCATCCGCCAGTTCGTAGGCAATGAACAGAAGCCCATCCTGCTGCCCGGAAAAAAAGACGCGCGCAATGTTGTCGTGGTTCAGTCTCGCACAGGCACGCGCTTCATTGCGAAACCGCGATACCATCGAAGTGTCGCCGGAAAACGACGGGTGCAGCACCTTCAATGCCACATCACGACTCAGCTCCGTGTCCGTGGCGCGGAACACCGCACCCATGCCACCGGACCCAATCCTCGCCTGAATCTCAAACTGAGCCAGACTGACCCCAAGCTCCTCGCCATTCGAACCACCGCCCGCAGGAAACAACCGCTGACGAAGTGCCTCAGGAAGCACCGTGGTGATCGGACGCTCTTCCTCACGAGTCCCCTCAGGCACGCTGATGACCGTGTTCACGTCATCCGACACAACCAGAGGACGCTCAGACAACGGCAGATCCACCGGGATGACCGGATCAGAAAGAACAGAATCTGACTGCTGCGTCATATCGGCCTCGCGGTCCCCGACATTCGTCGCCTTCTCAGCAGAAAGCCGTGGCTTCGGAGATCGCCCACTGGCCACCAACACCCTGACAGCCTTCAGTCTATGCCGCGACTGTCCATAAGTCAAAGATCAGGTGTTCCTTAGTGCATGTATACATTTGTGAATACTCAGCGGATCAGAACCCGCAAGGCGGGGCGCGCAGCGGAAACCGCGTGCTGCGATCTCGCAGTGACGGCCGGGAACCTCGCAGTGACGGCCAGGAACCTCGCAGTGACGGCCGGGAACAAGGACAAACTGCCGGAATTCAAAGGCTTCGATGTCGCGGTTCGGCTGAAACTCCGAACTCAAACAGCACCAGAACAGGGCGACCGGCCGGCCTGACCGTCTTACCCGTAAACATCCCGGCATGATTATCAGCACCGGGCTCACCGCGATTGTCTGCGAGCCCCGCTGCGATACGACTATCCGGCAACTTCCCGGCAGCCAGTGGCCGTCGACGAGTTTCCCTCGGATCCTGACTCGGTGCTGCGTCGAGAACTTCGTGTCTATCCGACACAGCGGAGGGTGAGCCGAAACTGGAGACAGGCAGTGGTTCCATTCCGTCCCGAGCAGCAACCATTGCACTAGCGCCGGGAACGGCCAGATAGACTTCGCCGAAATGCAGTTCCGATGCGGTGGGATTCAGCATGGACTGCCGTATGGCAATGACGAGTTCCCGGCGTGCCTTTGCATCCAGCTCCATCGGATTCCATTCCCACGAACGCACCACGTCAGTCTCAGCCATGCCATCGACGAACGAAACGGCCTGTGATCCCGCGTCAGTGGACGTCACGACGACGCCCAGCGGGTCTCCTCCGACATGATCATGCCGTTCTTCCAGTGACTGAACCTCAAGACCATTCGCTACGGCCACAGAACGAACCAGACGAATGACTTCCTCGCGATCGGCCGCCCCCACTCGCAATACCAGCACCTGCAGGTCATCTCCCTCCAGCGATACCGGTGACGCCTGACGGTCACCCGCCGCGGCGACGGCCTTCGCCCGGGTGCTGGTGTCTCCTGCAGTTCCCGGCAAACTCTGGTCGGTTCTCATGAAACTGACGAGAACCAGCGATGCGAGAGTCATTGTCAGGGCCAGTGGCAGCGCCCAGCCGTCCGCATTCCTGAGGGGCCGTTTCCATACAGTAACTCTTGTCGTGGTCCCACCAGCCGGGAGTTCAACACCCTGCTGTGAAGTCCGATCGGACTCGACCTGCCCAGCCCCTGTGCCTGATGCAATATCCAGTTCCCGTGCCGAAATCAGGTCGACCCGTGCCGAAATCGGATCAAATAGTCGCCGACCCACCGGAATGACGGGGACCGATTTCAATAGCCGACTCAGCCGGCGGGCACCCCGCAGGAATTCCTCGGCATCCTCGGACGCAGCACCACCCTCTACGAGGTTCACTTCAGCAGCCGGAAACTCACCATCGATCTGCTGTGAACACAAGTTCATCGCCTGAATCAGGCGTGGATCGAGATTTTTCAGTGAGGATTCGACGGTATTCGACA
>SYLK01000608.1 GCA_005809115.1 Planctomyces sp.
CTGTCGCTCCGCGGTTTTGTCATGAATACCGCCGGTGGCGTGGCGATCCGGATTCAGGGGGCACCAGAAGACATCGCTCGATTCCAGCAGTCGCTCGACAGCATCCTGCCGATGACGTCGGATGGCTGTGAGTGGTCGCTGCACTCGGTGCTGCCCGGGGAATTCAGCAGTTTCGAGATTCTGACGTGTCAGCAGCAGCAGCCGACAGCCACGCCGATCCCCCGAGACCTCGCCGCCTGCAGTGCCTGCCTGCGGGAGCTGCGGGATCCGACCGACCGCCGCTATCGATACCAATTCTCCAGCTGCACGCACTGCGGTCCCCGTTACAGCATCATTCGCAGGATGCCGTGGGAACGGCCGGATACGGCGATGCAGGAGTTCCGGCTCTGCCCCGACTGTAACCGCGAGTACCGTGACCCGACAGATCGGCGGTTTCATGCGCAGACGGTCACGTGTTCTCGCTGTGGTCCCCGTCTTTATTTCAGAGCGGTCAGCGCGGCTGCTGAGTCACGAGGTACGGTCGGCGTGGCGGGGACTCAGGCTGTCGCGGCCGCGTCAGCACTGATTCGGTCCGGCGGGATTGTGGCCCTCAAAGGACTGGGCGGCTACCAGCTGCTGTGTGACGCGACGAGTGAGTCAGCCGTCCGACGGCTGCGTCAGAGGAAACGCCGTCCGGCGAAACCGTTTCCGGTGATGATCACGTCTCACGACCTGTTATCACGGACAGTGACGGATCTGGAACGTGGTCTGCTGGAATCCGCAGCCAATCCGGTTGTCGTGCTGGACGAAGCAGGTGTCAGTTGTCCGGGGGGCCGGTGCCTGGCACCGTCTGTGAATCCCGGCCTGGATTCGCTCGGTGTGATCCTGCCGACAACTCCTCTTCACTGGCTGCTGGCAGAGGCGGCGGGAGTTCCCCTGGTACTGACCAGTGGCAACATTGATGCCGAACCGCTGGCGTTTCAGTCGGAAGACGGCGACCGGCTGCTGCAGGATCTTGCCGACGGCTGCCTGGATCATGATCGGGAGATCGAGCGTCCGGTGGATGACAGCGTGGTTCGCGTCATGGCCGGACAGTGTGTCACACTGCGCGCCGCGCGTGGTGTGGCACCGCTGCCGCTGAAGTGTTCCTGTCAGCGTTCGATTCTGGCAACTGGCGGAGACCAGAAGGTGTCGCTCGCCATTGCCAGCGGCCATCAGGTACTGCTCGGTCCGCACATTGGTGACATGCTGACGACCGCTGGTCGGCGACGTTTCGCGGATCAGGCACAGGCACTGCAGTCGCTCTGCGGCAGCCGGGCCAGTGTCATCGCACACGACCTGCACCCGGATTACTTTACAAGTCGCTGGGCGGGCGAGCAGTCATGTCGCACGATCGCCGTGCAGCACCATCATGCGCACGTCGTTTCCGCGATGCTGCAGCACGATCTGCTGGACCAGTGCGTGCTGGGCGTTGCCTTCGACGGCACCGGGTTCGGCCCGGATGGAACCGTCTGGGGAGGAGAGTTTCTGCTGGCGACCACCCGCGAGTATCAGCGAGTTGCCCGACTCCGCGTCATCGCCCTTCCGGGAGGTGAACAGGCTGTTCGTGAGCCCTGGCGAGTCGCCGTCGCCCTGCTGGTGGCTTCCTGTCAGGAACTGGATCCCCGGGAACTCCCGCCGTTTCGGGACGACATAATCCGCGTCGATCGCACTGAGAACTTGCAGCGGGCGGCCCCGCCTTCCGGCCAGGATATCAGCCGAATCCGGAAAATCATCCATGCCGCCGCGTGCCCGGTGACCAGCAGTCTGGGGCGACTGTTTGACGGCATCGCCTGTCTCGTGACGGGCCTTCATCACGCGGCGTTCGAAGCCGAAGCCGCGATGCGTCTGGAGGGTCTCTGCGACCATGCGGAACGCGGGCATTATGTCCTCCCGCTGAGTTGTCAGGGCGAACTGCCGGAGATCGACTGGCGACCACTCATCCGCGGCATTCTGACCGATCTGCGCCTTGGACTTTCGCCGGGGCGCATTGCGATGAAGTTCCATCGCGGGCTGGCCGAGATGGTGTTTGAGACCGCAGCAGGATTTCCCGATTACCGGGTTGTCCTGTCGGGCGGCTGTTTTCAGAACCGCGTTCTGACAGAATTAGTGGACAGCAGGTTCCGCCGCGACGTGCGCTGGCTTGGACTGCCCGGAACCATTCCGGTCAATGACGGAGGACTGGCTGCCGGTCAGATCGTCGTGGCTGCGGCTGTCATGGATCACGCACAAGAGTGAAGTCAGCAGGAGATGTGAGTCATGTGCCTGGGTGTACCGGGAAGACTGATCAGCTGGGTCGAGCGCGATCCGACATTCGGTCGTGCAGTCGTCGAGTTTGGCGGGATTCGGCGCGAATGCCACATGGCCTGCGTCCCGGACGCAGAAATTGGTGACTATGTCGTGGTGCATGCCGGGATTGCCATCAGCCGGATTGACGAGTGTGAGGCGAGACGTGCCCTGGCGGATCATGCGGAGTTCAGCGACGAACCATGAAGTACATCGACGAGTACCGTGATCCGGCCGCTGCCGACCGGCTGTTGCAGGCCATTCGATCTGCTGCCCGTCAGCGGTGGGTAGTGATGGAGGTCTGTGGCGGGCAGACGCATGGGCTGTTGCGCTACGGGATTGACCGGGAACTGCAGGATCAGGTGGAGTTGATTCATGGACCGGGATGTCCCGTGTGCGTGACGGACCTGGCTGCGATCGATGCCTCGCTGCGTCTCGCGGCGCTGCCAGGCGTCGTGCTGGCGAGCTTTGGTGACATGCTCCGCGTGCCAGGATCCTGCGGCTCACTGATGACGGCGCGCGCCGCAGGGGCCTCAGTCATCACCGTCTATTCTCCACTGGACGCTGTGCGATACGCCCAGCAGCATCCCGCTGAGCAGGTGATCTTCTTCGCCGTGGGGTTCGAAACAACGGCACCGGCCACGGCACTGGCCGTGCTGCAGGCAGATCGCCTGCAGCTCAGAAATTTTTCCGTGCTGGCAGCGCACGTCAGAGTGCAGCCGGCCATGGAGGCAGTTCTGCAGGCGCCCGACAACCGGATCCAGGCATTCCTGGCTGCCGGTCACGTCTGTGCCATTACGGGATACGAGTCGCTGGAGCAACTCTCACTGCGGTACCAGACTCCTGTTGCCGTCACAGGTTTTGAGCCGATCGACCTGCTGCAGGGAATCCTGGAATGCGTCCGCCAGCTGGAATCGGGTTGCGCTCAGGTGACGAACTGCTATGGTCGTACGGTCCGCCGCGACGGAAACCTCGCCGCACTGAGCATCGTGAACTCAGTTTATGAAACGACCGACAGAGTCTGGCGAGGATTCGGTACGGTTCCCGCCGGCGGATTCCGTCTGCGTTCGGAATTTCGTGAGTTTGATGCCGCAATTCGCTTTGCGCCAGGCCTTGCGGCCACAGACGGCGTCGGGGATGAAGCTCGTTCCGCAGCGGAACCAGATCGGCGCTGTCGGGCCGGGGACGTGCTGACCGGGCGATTACATCCCACCGAATGCCCCGAGTTCCGTACGACCTGTACACCGGAAACGCCGCTCGGCGCCCCCATGGTCTCCTCCGAATGCGCCTGTGCCGCCTGCTTCCGATACCGTCCGGCTGTGTCGCTGAGCCACAATTCTGATGTTCCCTGACAAGGAATCCAGCCAGGGCGGGATCACGGAACCGGCGACAGCAGCTCGCATGTCGCTGACCGGCGGTGTCCCCCGGATGGATGGCCGCGGCATCAGGTTCCCGCCGCGGCATCAGGTTCCCGCCGCGGCATCAGGTTTCTGCCGCGGAGAGCAATCTCCGCATCGGAGCACTGGCCACTGGCTATTCCGGCAGTCGGCCGGCGGCGACATGGGGAAAGGAGCCCGTGCAGGCCCGCATGAATTCGACGAGGTCGATCTTTTCCTGTGGTGTCAGTTTGAGGGCCGGCATTTTGTCGCTCAGAAACGGGTTCTTCGTGCCCCCTTTGTTGTAGTGCTCAACGACTTCTTCGAGCGTGGCGAGTCCGCCGTCATGCATGTACGGAGCGGACAGGGCGACGTTGCGAATGGTGGGCGTCTTGAATGCGCCTTTGTCCTTCTCGACCTTCGTCTCGGCGAAGCGGCCCAGGTCAGGGGACTTCGCGTCCATCCCGATTCCGAGATTATGGTAACTCTCATCGGTCAGGTTCGCACCGACATGGCAATTGCTGCAGCCGACTCGCTTGCTGAAGAACAGGTCGAGCCCGCGTGCGGCGCGTTCTGACAGAGGGGCCGCCGCAACGGCGTCCCGGGCCTCTTCGTACTGGGTATAAACTTCGGGAGAATTCTCCTTCAGGTCCTGTACATCCTCGTCGTCCAGAGCCGCGAACCGACGCCAGGCCTCATGGTAATCGTAAGGAGACGGTCCGGTGACCAGCGCACGCTCGAACGCTGCGAGGGCTTTCCCCACGTTGTCGATGGTCAGTCCTGATTTCGGGAAGATCCTCTCGAACTGAATCTTGTATCCGGGGATCGCCATGAGTGTGGCGACACATTCCTCGTGCGTGTAGCCCATCTCAATCGGGTTCTGAATCGGCCCGACAGCCTGAGCCTCAAGGGAACCAGCCCGTCCGTCCCAGAACTGCCGGTCACTCAGGATCCGGTTGTAGCTGGAAGGCGAATTGCGGCCGCCCTTCTGACCGTCGATGCCGACGCCTGTTGCCGTGTGCCGCGCAAATCCCTCCTGGGGATGATGACAGGAGGCACAGCTGACCGTATTGTCGGCCGACAACCGGGTGTCAAAGTACAACTGACGGCCAAGCTCGATTTTGGCCCGCGTCATTGGATTCTGTTCGATTCCCTTGATCTGAGTCTGTCCCAGATTCAGTCCGAGCGGCAACTGCACTTCGAGGACCGCATGATTCGCCGGATCGTTCAGCCAATTCTGGATCTGATCTGTGGTGAGCGGACCACTTCCCGGGATTCCGGATGTCAGGTTTGTTACTCCCAGCGTCACCCTGGTGCTGTCGGCAGCGTGGACGTCAGAACTGCCGACCAGAATCGAGACCACCGCCACGGCAGTCAGGAAATTCCCCGCGGCTGATTTCCGCACACACATCAGATTGCTCCTGTTGAGACGAGAAAAGGGACTCGGAGTCCGGGGTACGCCAATCGTCAGCCCGCTGGATTCTAGTGAACCCGGCACTGATTTCCAGACAAACAGCCATCTGACGCGAAGTCCACCTGGTTCCTTACACCGTCACTGGCTGGCAACGATCCGGCCTGGGGGAACATGGAAAACATTCGTCTGCCCCGGAAATTCTGTCTGCGCCCGGAATTGCACTGAATTCGCCAGTCTTGTGAATTTTCGCCAGTACTGTGGATGGATGCGACGCATGGGGCCAGTCGCAGTGTCCACAATGTGAGGGCGGTGAATTGAAAATGAGCGAGGCGTCATCGAGACTTCCGGCTCCGTGCGGGCGTTCCGCCGGAACGAGTCGATCCCGATTATGGTCATTCTGAATTTTCCGTCACGAGACCCATTCTCAGATGTTTCAGATCAACGAGCA
>SYLK01000609.1 GCA_005809115.1 Planctomyces sp.
GCAACGTCGTCACGAACATCATCGCCCGCTGCACCCGTTCTTTCACAGCAGAATCATCCTCAATGCCCTCCGGTTCGACCATGATCCAACCCTTCATCGGTTTGCTGGTGGTGTATTTCGACGGTTTTCGGCTGCATTTTCACACTTCGGTAATTCAAACGATGCCGCTCACCTGAATTGACCCACTCCTGCTCCGACAAATTGAGCCGGAGGTTCGCGAGATGTCTCGTGACTGAGGCGGGGGGCCGTGGGATGCGATGTCGAGTTTTCACGCATGGACATCGGCGGTCAGAGCGTCGTTCCAGTCGTGGGCCGGAAGGCGGAGGTGGCTGATGGCGGGATGCAGGGCGATCATCGCGGAGGCCGCGGATTATCCGGCGGGGTCGGTGTCGAAGCCACAGTGCACGGTGTTGCCGCGGTCCAGCAGGCCTCGCAGCCAGCGTGGATTCGGGCGGGCTCCGGAGGTCGAGATGCAGAGAGGGCTCGGATGCAGCGCTTCACAACTGATCGCGTCGATCGCCGATTCACACAGGATCATGGTCCGGGATTCCGGCGTACCCGTCCGGAAGTAACCCTGGTCCTTCAACGTGCCGCGAGCCATTCCACGCCACAGCCGTGCGGCCAATGGCCGGATGCATTTCAAATTCCCCTGGAACCAGAAACATCTCGAACTCGATCTCGGCGTCTTCGAGCAGGGGGCGCTGGTATCTCAGGAGGCTCTCGCAGGGCCTCGCGGAAACGTCGGTTCGAAGGCTTCCGATCAATTCGTCACCCACGCGTTTCCAGACGGCAGGGGAGACCTCTTCGGAGCTGACTCCGGAGCTGTCTGCGGACTGGATGGAGTCACCGTAAATATCAGCACGCCAGTCTGCGAGTCCGGCCATGTCGATCAGATCGATCTCGGAGGGAATCACGGGCGTTCCGAGAATCTGCAGGTTTCTGACGGATCCCTGGTTTCCCGCAGTGAGTGGCTGCAGCAACAGCCATGGATCAGGCGGTGCGTTGAAATCTTCCTGATGGATCTGATGGCCATTGACCTGTGTTGTCACCCGTGTTCCGTCAACCTCGATCTGAAAGGTCGCTACGGATTCGAGCGACGGGTTCTGGAGCTGCCGGTCGATGAACGGAATCTGGCGGAGCGCCCGGGCGATCCGAACGGCCTTGAGATTTCGGGCGGGCACGGCGGCATGCGCTCCCGAGACGATCGCCAGCTCGGAAAACTCTTCGACCGTGCATTCGGCGCTGATCGAAAACTGTCCTCGCAGCGGCGACCGAAAATACAGCTGCGTAGAGACTCCACCCGGCAGGTGCCGAGCTTCCCTGGCGCGCGTGAGCCACAGGGATGGTTTCCGGCCCTGCACCTGCTGCTGTGGCGTCCAGCTGAGCGGTTCTTCGTAGACCAGGTGGTCGTTAAGCAGATAGCGCAGACGGCCGTCCACGGACTGCAGACGCACGCGATTGAAGGACCGGTGCCCGCGTTTCAGTCCCTGGGGACGAACGACGAGGTCGCGCGTGGACATATCCACGATTTCCGACTGTGGACCATCCTGCTGAGCCTGCACCAGAATGCCTCCGTACGAGACGTCCGTTTCTGCCCAGGGCCCCGAATAGGAGTCCACAAAGAACTCGAAGTTGCCTTCAAGTGGCCAGGCGAAATACAGCAGGTCGGAGGTGGAGCCGGAAATGTGAGCGATCTGATCCTCGTGAACCTCCCACCAGGGATTGCGGAATCCGATCGAGTCGGTCATGGTCGACGCGGGAAACCAGTATTTCAGGGCCGACGCCGTGTCGGGGCTGACGGCAGTACCGAGTGGGTGGATGTCTGCCTGAGCGCAATCCGGTTCGAACCTCAGTCGCAGATCTGACAGGAAATGCGTCTGCAGCGAGGTTCTCAGCCGCTGTCGCCCATCGCCATAGAGCCGGAACGCGTCGGGGGACTTCAGGGAGGCCCGGTACACGGCGTAATCTCCGCGCAGATCGGGCCAGGGCGATCCTTCCTCCCGCTTGTGACGTTCGTTCAGGGTATCGAGCAGTCCCTGCACGAATGGCTGAGCGGCGGTCAGGTCATTCAGAGCAATCAGGACCATCGGCAGGAGATATTCCGCGTTGGCGGGAATAATACAACCGTCGGGCCTGCAGGACTGAATCGTAGTACTTTCGCACGGATTCGGTGTCACCCTGCTCGGCCAGATACTTGTTGACGCGTTCCGCAAGTTCCCCGGCGATCTGAGGCTCTGTGGGTTCGAAATTCGGTGACGCAGCGCGTGAGGGCTGCTGCACAAATCGTTCAGCAGCATGTGAAATGGCGTGCTGACTTCGCCGTTCTGCGTGTACGACGACATATCGTCGAGACCGAACCAGGTGTTCGTCCGAGCCTCAATGTCCGTCGGGATGACGGCTCGTTTGGAAAACTGGTAGACCCGCCGGTTCTGGAGAACTTTTTCGCCCTGGATGTTCTGGATCAGATAGCGACGATGTGACGGAAAAGCGTCAAAGACCTTTTCGTACAGATCGAGCGCCACGTCCATGTTGTTTTCCTCGCGTATCAGGTTGCTGGCGAGGTTCGAGAGATACCAGGGTTCCCGAATCGTGCGAATTTCTTCGCTCGAAGTGCCTCTGC
>SYLK01000050.1 GCA_005809115.1 Planctomyces sp.
CGGCGGTGCTGACAGGCCCGGACGGAGATCTGGTCGGCAGGTATCGGAAGGTGGTCCTGCCGCGGACGGAGATTGAAGACGGCCTGACGCCTGGCAGCGATTATCCGGTCTTCCAGACGCGTTTTGGCAAGGTCGGCATGATGATCTGTTACGATGGCTTTTTCCCGGAAGTGGCTCGTCGACTGAGCAATGCCGGAGCCGAAGTGATCGCATGGCCGGTGTGGGGCTGCAATCCTCTGCTGGCGCAGGCGCGGGCCTGCGAGAATCACGTGTGGCTGGTCAGCAGCACTTATACGGATGCATCGTCCCGCTGGATGATCTCAGCCGTTTTCGACCATTCCGGCATTCCGGTGGCGCAGGCGACAGAATTCGGGACGGTGGCGGTGCATGAAGTGGATCTGGCGCAGCCTCTGTACTGGCAGAGTCTGGGTGACTTCCGGGCACAGATTGAACACCATCGGCCACCTGACGTGGATGATCTGCCACGGCAGAAGTAAGGACCGGCCAGGAAATCAGTGGAACAAACTCAGGAAGACTTCGGCCGCATGAATCCTGCGCCTCGAATGCGGATTCGCTCGATCAGTTCATCAGCTGGCCGATGATTTCATGCAGCAATTTTACGTTCAAAACGAAACATTCAGGTCCAGCCGCTGTCACACACCAGCGTGATTCCGGTCAGGGGGCGCTGCGCTTCCCTGACCAGAAAATTTGTTCAACTGATTTTTTGGCCGGTCCTGACCTGTCCCGTTGTTGAGGTCTTCCTGCAGCGATTTTCATGTCTGAAGCTTACACCGACGATGATCTGCGAATGATCCGGCTGCAGGAGGGCGACGGCGGCGCCTTCGAGGAGATTCTGGCCGCATGGCAGCGTCCGCTGTTTTTTTTCTTTCTGCGGAACACGCGCGATGAGCAGCTGGCGGAAGACCTGGTGCAGGACACACTGCTGCGGCTGTTCCGTCGGGCCTGGGATTATCTGCCGACCGGGCGCTTTCCCGGCTGGCTGTTTCGGATTGCGCACAATCTGCTGATTGACCATACGCGGCGAAGAACGAATGACGTGCTGATCCGCAGTCTCCGCGCGGCGGACTGTCGCGGTGAACTCGAAGGCTATGACCCGCTGGTCGGTATTTCAGCGCGCCTGACTTCGGTGCATGTCATCGCCGAGCAGCGGGAACTTGCTCAGGTTGTGGATGAGCTGCTGCTGCAGCTGCCGAGCGAACAGCGCCTGACGTTTACGCTGCACCACTATCATTCGCTGACACTGGGAGAGGTGGCTGACGCCATGGCGGCCACACTGCCGACAACCAAGGGGCGTCTGCGGCTGGCCAGAGAGAAGCTGCGTCGGCTGCTGGCATGTCGTGGATTCGTGGCAGAACCTCTTTCGGAAAGTTCGTGATCCGTCCGTACGTCTGCTGCGTTCCCTGCTGAAACCCGTGGACTGTTCCGCAGTATCAGTCACTCTCCTGCACTCAGCTGTTTCGGATCTTCAGAGAATCCTTCGTCATGCCTTACTTCAGCCGTCTCACTGACATCGTGACCTGCAACCTGACGGAAATTCTGAGTGCCGCCGTGGATCCGGCACTCACGCTGCGTGAGATCATGGCGGAAATGCACGAAGGCCTGGCCGCCTGTCGACGCAGCGTCAGAACGTCGCAGGGAAATCATGACCGCCTGAGTCGTGAGATTGCGGTGCATCGGGAACAGGCAGCCCGCTGGGTGGCTGATGCCAGAACGGCACTGTCGTCGGGGGACGAAGCCGCGGCCCGCGAATGCCTCACCCGCAAAGTTGAACTGGAGAGCCTGATTGCCGGGCTGCAGCCGGAACAGGAGGCTGCGAATTCAACCTGCCAGCGCATGCTCCGGATTCAGAAGGCTCTGGAGGCACGTTATGCTGACGCGTCGCGGCGCCTGGCGGGACTGACTGGCAGTCCGGCTGGCGTCAGGCTGGAATCGGAAACGGCCGTTCATGCGGCGGCTGCGGCCGAACAGGATCGGCGCAGCGAGGTCGACGCGGAACTGGAAGCACTGCGCCGTCAGATGGGCGGCTGATGATCCGGCAGTCCCGGGCGTCCCCGGCCGCGCACGATCGGCTGCGCACTGTCGGTGGCGATGCCGGCCTGAGCCGACTGCCCGTATTTTTCTCCCCGGCAAGCGAGTGGACTCCGTATGAATCGGATCATCTGCAGACCGGATCAGCTGGATCTGGATTCTCCTGGTCGGCGCGACTACTGGGTGGCGCTGGAACACGACAGCATCTGGGGAGATCACCTGATTCCGCTGACCGTGTGGATCGGACCGGAGACGCAGTCCGGTCAGGGTCTGGTGGCGTTCGGTTCGAATCACGGGAACGAATACGAAGGTCCCGTGGCACTCAAGCGGCTGACTCGGGAAATCCGGCTGGAGGATGTGCGGGGCCGCATTATTTTCCTGCCGGTCCTGAATCCGGCGGCATTTCGGGCGGGAACTCGGGAGAGCACACTGGATGACCGGGTCAACATGAATCGGGCTTTCGTCGACGGCGCCGGTGTCACTCCGTCTCTGGGGGGAATTACCCATCGAATAGCGGCGTTTGTTCGTCAGTATCTGTGGCCCCGAGTGCACGTGGTACTGGACCTGATTTCCGTCGGATGAGGGCAGGGGACGATCTGACCTGCGAGAAACAGGTCGCAATCTCCGGAAATCCTTTCTCGTAAATGCAGAAGTCCTGGAGAATGGTTGCCACAGGTTCCGTGAGTTTCTCAAATGGGGCCATTGCATCGTGACGGCCGCGGCTTCGGCCTGTTGCCTTCGCATCCCGACGCCTGAATCTGGTTGCGCAACCCGCCTCAGACTTCCTGCCGGTTGTTTTCCTTCCCGTGAGCATACTCATGTCTGCACATGACTCGTCGTCACAGCCGTCGGCTGATGAGAATTCCGACTCCGCACCCTGTCAGGTATCCCAGCCTGTGCGGCGCAGCGCCGTTGTGCATCTGCTGACGGCGGCAGTAAGTTTTGTGATCGTGGGCATACCGTCGGCAATCGCGGGGTTGTTTTTCCTGGATCCGCTGCTGCGGAAGCGGGGTGTCCGAGCAGCTGGCGGGACGGCCACCGCAGCGGCCAGAAAGGACGAGGCCGGATTCATCCGGCTGAGTGTTTCGGGGGCGGTTCTGCCGCATGACGGAACGCCGGTTCTGGTGACGGTGCAGGACGATATCGAGGATGCCTGGAACTATTTCCGGGATGTTCCCGTGGGCAGTGTGTGGCTCAGGAAGAGTGCTGACGGGCGCATTACTGCCCTGCACTCGGTCTGTCCCCATCTGGGATGTTCCGTCAACTACCGTCAGAGCGCCGGCGACTTTTACTGTCCCTGTCACACCAGCGCTTTTGCACTGGATGGTCAGAAGACGAACCAGATTCCGCCGCGAAACATGGATTCGCTGGAGGTGTCGATTCGCACGGACGGTCGGGAGGATCCGGCGGGCGCTGAGATCTGGGTGAAGTTTCAGAACTTCCGCAAGGGTGTGTCGGAAAAGACGCCGCAGTGAAAATGGCCGGATCAGTCAAAGTTTGTCCTTCTCCCGGGCGTGGCCGCGCTGCAGGACGGCTGCCGAGCGGATCACCACACCGCTGGCCGGAAGAAATCACAGGATGCGGAACAGCATGAATTCATTTGTCAACTGGCTCGATCATCGCACGGGTTTCCGGCAGTTGCTGCATGAGGCGCTCTATGAGCGAGTTCCCGGGGGGGCGCGCTGGCGCTATGTATGGGGCAGTACGCTGGTGTTTACGTTTGTGATTCAGGCCATCTCGGGGCTGATGTTATGGACCGCCTACAGCCCCAGCACCCGCACGGCATGGGAAAGTGTCTTTTATATTCAGCATGAGATGTATCTGGGCAGTGTCGTCCGCGGAATTCACCACTTTGCGGCGCAGGCTATGGTGGAGCTGATGGCAATTCACCTGGTGCAGGTGATCATTGACGGGGCGTACCGGGCGCCGCGTGAAGTGAACTTCTGGCTGGGCATCATTCTGATGCAGATTGTGCTGGGGCTGTCACTGACGGGTTACCTGCTGCCGTGGGACCAGAAGGGGTATTATGCCACACAGGTGACAACCAATATCATGAGCGCGACCACGGTCGTCGGGCCGCAGGTGCAGGTGCTGGCACAGGGTGGAACGAGCTATGGTCACCTGACGCTGACGCGGTTTTTTGCCATGCATGCAGGGATTCTTCCGGCGCTGCTGATCGGCTTCCTGGCGCTGCACATC
Organism: Planctomyces sp.; assembly: GCA_005809115.1. GTDB lineage: Bacteria > Planctomycetota > Planctomycetia > Planctomycetales > Planctomycetaceae > F1-80-MAGs062. The sequence goes on from SYLK01000050.1 coordinate 4,249, forward strand.
TGCATGTTTCGCCGGCATGGGCTGACGGTCCACGATCCGGCCTACGCACCGGACACTTGGTTCTGGCCGGATCAGGTTCTGCGGGATGCGATTGCCTGCCTCGCCGTTCTGGCGGTCGTTCTGCTCCTGGCCGTTTTCCGGGGAGCCGAACTGAGTGCCCCGGCGGATCCTGCGACGATGTTCGACGCAGCGCGTCCGGAATGGTATTTCCTGTTTCTCTTCCGTTTTCTGAAGTTCCACGCGGTCGAATCGCTGGGACTGGCCGTCGCCGCGATCATAATTCCCGGGATTCTGATGGGGATCCTGACGGTGATGCCCCTGACGGCGAGTATTCTGGGGGCTGCCGGGCATTCACTGAACAAGGCGTTCACGTGGATCATGACGATCGGAATCGTGGGACTTACCGGACTGGCGATGTACGAGGATGCCACCGACACGGACCATCAGGCAGCACTGGCGGAAGCCCATCGCGATGCCGGGCGTGCCAGAGAACTGGCGTCGGGACCGGACAAGATTCCGGTTGAAGGTGCTGCCTCGCTGCTGCGACAGGACCCATTCACTCAGGGACCCCGTCTGTTCGCCCGTCACTGCTCCAGTTGTCATCGGTATCAGGGACATGACGGCCGTGGTTCCCTGGTCACGGAATTCAGTGACGCAGCCGGCAAGCAGACGTCGGCCATAGTTGCCCCCACAGCGGTGGACCTGTCCGGCTTCGGGAGTCGCGAATGGATGCGGTCCGTCGTCGTCGACTACCGCGGTCATTTCGCCTGGCTGAAGAATGCCGGCTGGTATCAGCAGGCCCGGGAAAAACAGGCGGCGGGCGAGGCCGTCAGTTTGATTGATCCGGACAACTCGGAGATGGCAGACTGGTCGGGAGACGCTGCCGCAGTCAGTTCGCCGGAGAACGCAGAGAATCTCACAGCTCTGGTCGAGTTCCTGGCGGCGGAGGCCGGGCATGGAGGCATCGGGATCGATCAGGCGCTGGCGGAGAAGGGCCGGTCCGTGGCGTTGAACGGAACGTGGGCTGGCGGCGCGGCAGGGACTTCCTGCGCCAGCTGCCATTCCACACTTGGGAATGCCTTCACGCCTGTTTCCGATGACGCCGCTGACGGCTATCCCACGCTCGCCGGATACGCGTCAGCGGCCTGGCTGCGAGACTTCATCCGGCATCCGAATGCGAAGCGGCACTACGGCAGCAAAAACCAGATGCCCGAGTATTCACCGCAGCAGCTGAGTGATCCTGAACTGGATCTGCTGGTTCGCTGGATGACGCACGATTATGCCCCGACCACAGTGGCTGAGTATGCGGACCGGCTGGAATTGATCAGGGCCGCCATCCCGACGGCCCCTGCTCCGGAACCGACGTCGCAGCCGAAATAACTCCGATCTGAAGAGTCGCCCGCAGCCCCGATGATAGTAAGAACGCCTGACAAAACCGGGACTGGCTCCCGCGAGTGTCCAGAAAACGCTGGAGAAACTGTCAGGGAAGGGTGCCTGTCCCGGTTTTGTTTTAGTGCAGATCCGGGATCGGATCGGCGGTGGCGATCAGTCGCTGAATATCCGAAGGCAGGTGAGTTGCCAGGCGCAGTCTGCCGGTGTCAAACAGCGTGTGCATCACGGTGGCAACCAGGTTGCGGATTGTGACTTTTTCTGAAGCGGGTTCGCCGGCATCTCGCGTGGACTGTCCGATGACGCGGCCGGTCTGCAGCCCTCCACCGCTCAGCAGCAGGGGTGTCAGGTTGCCCCAGTGGTCACGCCCGCCGTTCTTGTTGATTCTGGGTGTTCGTCCCATTTCACCGGTGACGATCAGCAGGATCCTGTCGCTCAGCCCGCGCTCATGCACGTCTTCGATAAACGTGGCCACGGCGTGGTCCAGGGCCAGACTGCAGTAATTCATTCCCTCGGCAATCCCCGCGTTGTTGACATCCGCGTGATTATCCCACACAAAGTTGGTGGTGACTGTCACAAATCCGCAACCGGCTTCGCACATGCGTCGGGCCAGCAGCATCAGACGTCCCAGCGACTTATTGTGGTCCACATAGTGCGAGTAATTGTTCCATTTTCGGTCAATCATATCGGGGCGCATCAGAGCCGCGGTGTCGTATCGCGCCACGACCCGCGGATCTTCCTTCGACAGATCAAACACATCCGCGATTCCTCCCAGAATCGTCTGAAACGCCTGCTGCTGAAACGCGTCCGCTCCGGACATCTGACCGCGGACATCGATCGACCGTCGGATCCGATCGAGTCCCGCCAGCAGGGCGCGTCGATCGGCAATTCTTGACTGTGGCAGATTCAGGGACATATCGCCCTGCATCTCACCGCTGCTTCCGGGAGTAAACGGCGCGAAGGCCGTTCCCAGGCCCCCGGTGGCGTGGAACCGGCCGAAGCCTTCCTGCCGCGGACCGGTCGTCGGGTCCACGGACTGCGGAAACACGGCGACATTCGAGGGGATACCGTTGATCGGATGATTCATGCCCGCGATGCGCGCGTAGATCGAACCCAGATTGGCGTTCAGGGTGTCCCGGCCGACGACCGGCTTGATGTCGTGGTTGCCATCGCCTGACGCAAAGGATCGGACCACTGCCGTGCGGTGGGCCAGCGCAGCCAGTTTCGACAGAGTTCCGCCGAAGGTGACTCCCGGCAGAGAGGTACTGACCTCACCGGTCACGCTGCGGATGCCATCGGGCGCGGTGATCTTCGGATCAAACGTTTCAATCTGACTCGGGCCGCCGTGGCAGAAGAGCAGTACCACGGCCTTGTCGCGCACGAAGGATTGCGGTACCTGCGGATCGGCCGCCGCTGCGTGTTGCGCAGCGAGCAGATGTGCCAGGGTCAGACCTCCCAGGGGAAGGCTGCCGGCCCGCAGAAATTCGCGGCGTGAACCGCCGGACCTGTCAAAGAATCCAAACATCGTGAGCCGGGGGTGGAAGATCTGACAACGTGGAACAGCCGAGAAAAATGCGGGTGATCCGAGGCGGACAGCCTATATTATCCCCCGGAACGTCTGCCGACAACGGTCTGTCGGCCGGACAGGTCGACGCAGCCGGAATCTGTGAAACACGTCATACAGGCCCGGCCGGGGGGCGGCATTTTTCCGATGTTGGCAGATTTCGCTCGCAGAACCGGTGTGCAATCCGTATCATGCAGACTGCTGTGGCATCGTTGCCGAATGCTGATCGCCTGCACCATCAGGCTTTTCCGGATACCGTCGGTCTCAGGAATACCGCCGCAGGTCACCCGGCTGGCATGCGAAGCAGATTGAGCCTGACTGGATCAGGAAGGTCTGCAGGCCAGTACCGAGCGGTTCAGAGCGCACCAGCCTGGTGCGTCGGTCTGTGTGCATCAGCCTCTGAGTGTTTCTGATCCGGGTTCCTCTGACGCGTCGGCGGTCCGGTTTCTGTCCCCCCTCCGGATTCAGTTGACTGCGAATTGAATCCCGTCATTTGAAGTGAATCATGGCCTCCACCGCCGTTGCTGCTGATCCGACATTTCAGACTCTGAATCTGGCGCCCGAAGTCCAGGCGGCGGTTGACAGCCGCGGGTACACGGTACCAACTCCGATTCAGGCACAGACGATTCCGCCGATGCTGGAAGGCCGGGACGTACTTGGTCAGGCGAGTACCGGCACGGGCAAGACGGCAGCGTTTGCCCTGCCGTTGCTGTCACGGATTGATCTGGCGAGTCGGGCCACTCAGGTGCTGGTGCTGACACCGACGCGCGAAGTGGCCATGCAGGTTGCCTCCGCGTTTTCTTCCTACGGAGAACGCCTCCGCAGTCTGAATGTGCAGCCGATCTACGGTGGCGCCTCGTATTACAACCAGATTCGCGAACTCAAACATGGTGTGCACGTAGTGGTCGGAACCCCGGGACGGGTGATGGATCACATGCGGCGCGGTACTCTGGACCTGAGTCTGCTGAAATGTCTGGTCCTGGACGAAGCGGACGAAATGCTCCGCATGGGATTCGTGGACGACGTCAGATGGGTTCTGGAGCAGACCCCGTCTGAGCGGCAGTGTGCTCTGTTTTCCGCCACGATGCCCGATCAGATTCGCCGGATTGCCGGCGAACATCTCCGCAACCCGGCCGTCATTACGATTCGTTCCGAAACATCCATCTCAGCCACGATCCGTCCGCGCTATCTGCTGACGCCACACCGTGACAAGACGACCGCCCTGATCCGAATTCTGGAAACCGAAAAAACCGATGGGGTGATCGTATTCGTGAAACTGAAGGAGACGACACTGCGAGTCGCAGACGCCCTGATTGAACATGGATTCTCTGCCGTAGCCATCAATGGGGACATCGTGCAGAAACAGCGCGAGCATACGATTGAGCAGCTGCGAAACGGCCGGCTGGACGTGCTGGTGGCCACGGACGTGGCTGCCCGCGGCCTGGACGTACAACGCATCAGTCACGTGATCAATTACGACCTGCCGCATGATTCCGAGGCCTGGATCCACCGGATCGGTCGGACAGGGCGAGCGGGGCGGCAGGGTGAGGCCATTCTGTTTCTGACTCATCAGGAGCGGCGTCATCTGCGGAGCCTGGAACGCGACACGCGGCAGCCGATTGCGGAGATGCAGTTTCCCACGGCTGCCGCGGTAAATGCTCGCCGGCGGGCGGACTTCAAGCAGCAGGTCACAGCCGCCCTGGCGTCGAATTCCCTGGCCACGTTTCGGACCATCCTGACGGAACTGCAGCAGGAGTGTGGTGCTCCGGCGGAAGACATTGCCGCAGCCGTCGCCGTCATGATGCAGGGCGATCGGCCATTTCTGGTGGAAGAACTTCGCCATCCCGAACATCCCGGCACGAGACCGCGATTTGCGGAGGCTGCCGGACATCGCGGAGGGCAGCGGATCGTGACCGACCGCCACCCGAAGAGCGGCTCGCGGCCTGCGCATGAACGCGGCCCGCGGGAACGCGGCCAGCGGGAACGCGGCCAGCGGGAACGACAGTTCAGCACAGCGGGGCCTGCCCCGGAACCGCTCACATTCGAGCATCGCCGGCCGTCTGTCCGCCATGCTCCCGCCCCCGCTCCCGTCGCCGGAGTCGCGGCATCGCCCGCCGCAATTCCGCTGCCGCCTCAGCAGCCACCCGGACAGATGGTTGCGATACCGAAATCCGAGTTCGACCTGCAGCAACAGTCAGTCGGTCGCGGTCAGACGCATGCACCCGCAAATCCGGGCGATCGCCCGTCGGCAGATCGCGCGGCCGCAGATCGCGCGGCCGCAGATCGCGCGGCCGCAGATCGGATTGAGCGAAATCGGCCACCCGCGGCTGATCGTCCGGAGGCTGGAAATCGTCCGGCACGACGGTCCGAGCGTGGTGCGGAAGTCGGCATGGAAACCTATCGGGTTGAAGTCGGACATGACCATGGAGTCAAAGCCGGTAACATTGTGGGAGCGATTGCCAATGAATCCGGTCTCGATTCTCGAAACATTGGTCGCATTCAGATTCATGAAGATCACAGTCTGGTCGACCTGCCTGAGGGGATGCCACAGGACATCTATCGAGGCCTCAAGGATGTGATCGTGCTGGGCAGGCATCTGCGGATTTCCCGCGTGGAGGCCCGCAGGTCTGCTTTTCGCAGAATCGCGCAGGGTGTCGAAAACACACCTCCGGGGCGACCGCAGCGGAAGCCGTCCCGGGGACAGGGCGGAAAACGCCATTCCGGAGCTTCCTCCGGAAAAGCCCGCAGACCGCGTTCTGCTCAATGAGCTGGTCGGAACGCTGCGGCTGGGTACCGGCGATCATCTCCGGGCCGGACGCATGGCGATTTGCCTGCGAGTGTGTTCGGAAGGATTCTGTCGGACGTGACATGCCGACGAGCAGAATCTGCCGGAGTTCGCGACTCGAGTTCTGACAGGCAGGGGATTTGAGCAACGATGTACCGCGTCTCGGCGTGTCGCTTTCCACGCCTGAAGGATTGATGCGCCGAAGTCGCCGCTCTGCTGCACTGCCGGAATCCGCCCGAGCTTGCGGCCGTGAGGCTCGTAACGGTTGTAGTGATCGTACAGATCCTTTCCGGCGTTCCTGTTCCGCCAGTTGAAGCGGGCGAGTGCCGGTTCTGACGATTCGGCCGATAATCTCGCCAGCAGGCACGGCTGGCACCCGTTCTGCGCACCGGTCGCGATGGTTACAGGAACGTGCCGGCTTGATTCAGGGAGCAGAATGTGATGTCGTGGCAGGTGAATGGTAAGGCAGCTGGCAGCGTGACGGCCCGCGCTGTTCTGGGAACGCTGGTATTCGGGCTCATTCTGTCGGCGTCGTCGCTGCCCGCACGGGCAGACCAGCTGTCTGAACTCGCCGATCGTCTCGACGCGATCGAGGAAGAAAACCGCCTGCTGCAGCAGCAGCTGGCGGAACTCGCCGCCTCAGACGAAAGACTGCTGGATCAGGTATCGGCGCTGGATCAGCCGGTCGGGAAACAGGATGAGCCGAAGGACCAGAAGGCCGCGAATCCGGAGGATCCACTCTCAATGACGGCGAAGTGGAATCACGGTTTCGAAGCCGCGACGAAGGACAAGCGATTCAAGTTTCACGTGGGTGGCCGGGTTCAGCTGGACGCCGTGTTTCTGGAAGACAGTCGAACAGCATATGCCGGCACGGGACCGTTCACAGACCAGGACGCGGTGTATTTCCGCCGCGCCCGGATTCGTGCTGACGGCACGATGTACGAAACGATTGACTGGTGTGTCGAATTCGACTTTGTTAACTCGATCAACGTCAATCCGGGGACAACGGCGACCGAGGGAAATATCGACCATGTGCCGGCACCCACGGACCTGTGGGTCACATTCCGCGAAATTCCTCTGCTCAGCAACGTGCGTGTCGGAAACGTGAAGGAACCGATCGGATTCGAACACCTGCACAGCAGCCGGTATCTGGACTTTCTGGAACGTTCGTACAATCAGGATGCGTTCTACGGGCCGTTTAACAACGGATTCACACCCGGAATTATGGCATTTGACAACTGGGATGAAGAACGCGGCACCTGGGCGACCGGCGTATTCAAGAATACCACGAATGTATTCGCGTACGGTATCGGAGAGGGTGAATATGCCTGGACCAGCCGCGTCACGTATTTGCCGTACTATGAATGTGAGGGCCGGTACCTGATTCACACGGGGGTCTCAGGCAGCCTGCGGGATCCTAACAACGGACAGCAGCTGTATCGGGCCAGGGGCTCCCTGCGGAACGGCCCGGGCGGGGTGAATCCCATTCTGGC